>DAIMKK010000077.1:0-9410 GCA_036721745.1 Pseudolabrys sp.
TGCTGCCCAGGCCGCCGATGATCACGACCATGAAGACAAAGGCCAGTACCTCGAGACCCATATTCGGATCAACCATGATCAGCGGCGCCTGCAGACCGCCGGCCAGACCGGACAATCCGCCGGCGATGACAAAGGTGATGGTGAACAGCCGGTACACGTTGATGCCGAGGCCTTCGACATGCTCGACGTCCTCGGTTCCGGCGCGGATCGCCTTGCCGATGATGGTGCGGTTGAGGAACAGCCAGATGCCGGCATAGACCAGGCCCGCAATGGCGATGACCACCAGGCGGTAGACCGGGATTTCCGTCCCGATGATATAGACCTGAACATCGATCGGCACCGGCACCGGCCGTGGCACCAGACCCCAGAAAAACTTGATGACGCCGACGCCGCCGATCAGGACGCCGAAGGATGTGATCATGGTGAAGGGCAAGTCCCGATCGTAGATGCGCCGGAACACGATCCGTTCCACCGCCAAAGCGGAGGCGCCGGCGATGACTACCCCGGCCAGCACGCCGAGCCAGACGTTGCCGAGCGCCAGGCTGACCGAATAGGTGATGTAGGCACCCACCGAGTAGTACAGCAGTTGGTCGAGACTGATGATGCGCATCAGGCCGAAACAAAGCGACAGCCCGATCGCCATCAGGAAAAAGATGCCCCCCAGGCTCAAGCCGAAGATGACGCCGGAGATCAGCAACTGCATGTCGATCATCGGCTGCTCCCCCCTGGTCGGCGGCAGCCTTGCGGGTGACGCGCAGGAACGTTTTCTTGATCAGCGGCTCCAGCGTGCCCCAGATGCCCTTCTCGCCGGCCAGCATGATGAACACGAGCACGAAGCCGATCACCAGCTCCCAATTCCCGAGCACCTTGCTGAGCACGTCCTTCATGCCGGTATAAACGATCGAACCGACAAGCGGCCCGTACAGCGTGCCGACGCCGCCGAGGATCGTCACCACCACGGGGTCGGCGGCGCGCGCCGGACTGGTGATCTCCGGGCTGACGAAGCCGAGATAGACGGCATACATCGCCCCGGCCAGCGCGGTGGTCGTGTTGGCGATGACAAAAGCGTATAGCCGGATTTTGAAACTGCTGTAGCCGAGGAACTTGACCTTGTCCTCATTGATCTTGGTCGCCAAGCAGCAGGCGCCGAAGATCGAGTCGTCGAGATATTTGAAGAACGCCCAAACGGCGAAAGCGACCAGAAAGGCAAAGATGAAAAACTGGTCTGGTCGTGTCAGGTCGAGCACCGCTGTCGACGTCATGTTGGTGAGGAACCACAGGCCGTTGTCGCCGTGCGTGATGTCGGCCAGCACCTTCTGCATGAGATAGAAGATGATCACCGCCAGCGCGAGATTGACCAAGGCGAAGTAATCGCCACGCAACCGCACGAACAGCGGGCCGACGGCAAAAGACACGGCGATCCCGGCGGCCGCGCCGATCAGAATGCCGACATAAGAGTTGGTGCCGAAGTAAAACAGGTAGAACGCGGTGGCGTAGGCGCCCACGGCCAGATAAGCCGGCTGCCCAAACGAGATGAATCCGATGCGGCCGAGCAAGTAGTTGCAGCCCATGGTGTAAATCGAAAAAATAATGATCTCGTTGGCGAACGGCAGCGGTAGAAATACCCGCACCAGCGCCACCAGAGCGAACGCCAGCAGCAACCCCCACCACCATCTTAAAAAGCTCATCGCGGACGCCTTTATTGAACTTGCTTTAGAGATATTTCTCGCATGCCTCGGGCTTGATCTCATCGCGCTCGGTCAGCTCCGCCATGATGCGACCTTCCTTCAAGGCGTAAATTTTGTCGGCGATGGCGCACACCAAAGGCAGATTCTGCTCGACGATCACCAGCGCCGTTTTTTTACTCAGCTCTTTGAAAACGTCCCGCAAGTGCATCACGATGCTGGGTGCCAAGCCCTCGGTCGGCTCATCCACCAGCAGCACTTTGGGTCCGCCCAGAATGGCGCGGCCGATCATCAGCATCTGACGTTCGCCGCCGCTCAAATAGCCCGCCTTGCGGTCCATCAGTACTTGCAGCTTGGGGAAATAATCGATGACCGGCGCCCAGTCATAATCCTGGCTGGCGTAACTGCCGAGCTCGAGATTTTCTCGCACCGTCAGATCGGAAAAAACCTTCTTGTCCTGTGGAATGTATTTGATGCCCATTACGGCGACCGCGAACGCGGGCAGACCGACCAGACTGGTGCCGTTGGCAGTAATCGATCCCGAGGTCGGCTTGAGGAAGCCGGTGATGCTCTTGAGTAAGGTGCTTTTGCCGGCGCCGTTGCGGCCGACGCAGGCGACGACTTGGCCAGGTCGCACGTTCATGCTGACGTCGAACAGCGCCTTCGATTCGCCGTAGGCGACGTTGAGATGATCGACCGTCAGGATATCGTCGGTATTCGTCATGCCACGACGGTCCTGTCCTGCTCGCCGGTGGTGTCGATCTGCCAATAGCTCCGACGCACTTCCGGGTGGTTCAGTGTTTCCTCGCATCCGCCGTCGGCGATCACTCGGCCTTCATGCATGACCGTGAGACGCTGCAGGAACTCCTGCACGTGCGAAATCTTGTGCTCCACGATCAGGATGGTCTGCCGGCCGACGCGCTGACGAAGCACGGTCAGCACGCCCTGGATTTCGGACTCGGACAATCCCGCCAGCGGTTCATCGAGCAGCAGCACCTTGGGCTCGACCAGGACCGCCATCGCGATCTCCAGGCGCCGTTTTTCGCCCAGGCTTAGGTTTTTCACCATGCGGTCGCGAATATTTTGCAGGTCGAAGGTTTCCAGGATCGCGAGGATTTTCGGATCGTTGCGCTGCCCTTTGCAGGTGTTCAGCAGCAGCTGTAGAAACGTCGATTTCCGGTGGGCCCGGAAAAAGGCGAGCACCAGATTGTCGATCACGCTGAGATTGTCGAACGTCGCCGTCAATTGGAACGTCCGCATCAGCCCCCGCGCCACCCGTTGCTGCGGCGTCATGTGGGTGATGTCTTCGCTCTTGTAGAGAATCGACCCTTCGTCGGGTGGGAAATATCCAGTCAGAAGATTGAAAAATGTCGTCTTGCCGGCGCCGTTCGACCCTATGATACCGGCGACATCGTTCTCGCGCAGCAGATAGCTGACATTGTTGACCGCGGTCTGCTTGCCGAAACGTTTGGTTACACCTTCCGCTCTGATAATCTCGGCGCGCGTATCCACATCTCACCCTATTTTAGTGTCTTCACCCCGGCGCAAGTCGAGCCTGCGCCGGGGTGGAGTTTAACGACTTTCATCGACCGAAGGCGAAGATGGCCCGGTCGAAGCGGGGATCAGTAACCAAGGTCCTTGAGCGTTGGCAAGACGGAGTCGCCGCCCAAGGAACCTTCCACGCTGAACAGATCCCATTCGTTCTTACGTTCGGCGCCTTTGCCCTTCACCAGGAAGGCCGCGTATTTAAAGGCGGCCGAATGGTCCTGGCGCCAAGTGGCCGGGCCTTTGACGGTATTGAATTGACCGCCGCCTGCCATCAGAGCCGCCGAGACCTGTTTCGCATCGAACGACTTGGCCGCCTCGAAGCCGCGGAACATCTCCATGTAGGCGACGTAGGCGAGGGTCGCATAGGCATCGGGCGGCGTGTTGTACTTGGCGCGGAACAGCTCAGTAAACTCCTGCGCGCTCTTGGCCACCGCTTTGTCGTTGAACGTGCTCAGGTCGTAATAGAAGTAGTGCATGGCGTAGACGCCCTGCAGCGCTTCCGGCGGCAAACCCTTGGCGACCACGTTGGTGATGAAGGCGTTGAAGATGGTCATCTCTTTGTTCAGGCCCATTTGCGAGACCTGCTTAAGGAGTGCCACCGAATCGGCCGCGAACTGTGCCGCGATCAGAACGTCCGGCTTTGCGGCCCGGACCTTCTGCAGGATGGTGGTGAAATCGTTGGTGCCGAGCGCTGTCTCTTCATAACCGACGATCTCGGCGCCGAATTCCTTAGCGGCGGCATAAGCGCCGTCACGCATGTCCCAGCCCCAGCTGTCGGTGCGGGCCAGGAAGAAGACGCGCTTCTTGCCAAGCGTCTGAACCGCCGACTTGCCGGCCATATAGCCGACCGTCCACGGGCTGTAGGCTGCGGCGAAGCTGGAATCGGCAAGCTTGCCCTTTTGGAAAGCCTCCTTGGCCATCACGCAGATCGGGAAGTAGGGCATTGGCTCCTTGGAGACGATGGCATTGAGCGCGTAAGCGAGTGGCGCCCAGGTCTGGCCGCCGACGCCTTTGACGCCCTCGGAAACCATGTAGCGATAGCGGCGGACGCCGACATCGAGCTTGGCTTCGTCGTCGTCGACCACGCCTTCCACCGTCACTTTGCCCCAGGGCATATCGAGACCGCCCTTTTTGTTGATGACGTCGATCGCCAGCAGGGCGCCCTGTTTCTGAGTTTCCGCCACCGCCGCGAACGGCCCGGTGAGCGGAAGCAGGATGCCTACTTTGATCTTGGTCGGTTCGGCCGCATTTGCGGGTACGAAGCCGGCAAGAGTACTGAGCATTAAAGTTGCAATAAAATCTCGACGTTTCATTTCCGATCTCCTCCGATTGCCACTTGATCTAGTTCGCTTCGCGCGCTCACGCAGATTCACTGAGTTGCCGATGGTTGCAGCTTCACGGGATGCCATTCGGCAAGATCTGGTCTGCATCAGTCGCCGGCGCACCGATGTCGGCGTAAAAAGCCGCTTGTTCAAAAAGCTATCCGCCGGCACAGATGAGCCCCGCCAACAACAGCAAATTGCCCGCGCGGGGCTTTGACTTACATCAAGCGGGACCCAAGAATTGACCCCTGGTTTAGGCAAGTTTTGGCAACCGCGCCGAGGAAGTGCGCGATTCCTTGCCTTTCTGAAGGCGACGCGGGACGGTAGCATCGTCCTGAGGCCGCCACGGGCGGTGCGACTTCGGGCCGGAGGTGCATGGTCATGACTTTTCTCGCGAACCGGGCGCGTCGCGCCGCGCTATTCGGCGGCTTTGCCGCGTTGCTTGTTCTTGCTGTGCCGGCGCGGGCAGCCGATTATCCGAGCCGACCGGTCACCCTGGTGGTGGCGTTCCCGCCCGGTGGCCCAAGCGATGTGCTCGCCCGCATTGTCGGCAAGAAGATGGAGGAGTTGCTCGGCCAGCCGTTCGTGATCGAGAACAAGCCGGGCGCCGGCGGAAATATCGCTGCCGATTATGTCGCGCACGCGACGGCCGACGGCTACACGCTGCTGATGGGTAATAACAGCATCCTCGCCACCAACGAGAGTCTGTACAAGAAACTCACCTACAGCCCGCAAAAAGATTTCCTGTCGATCACGTTGATCGGCACCCAAGCGAACATCCTGGTGGTCAATCCGGATGTGCCGGCGCATTCGTTGAAAGAACTGATCGCGCTTTGCAAGGCGCAGCCCGGCAAGATCAATTTCGCCTCGTCCGGCTACGGCGCGGCCGCGCATCTCGCGGGTGAACTGTTCAAGTCCGAGGCGCATATCGATATCGTGCACGTGCCCTACAAAGGCGCGGCGCCCGCGCTGCAAGATGTAATCGCCGGCCGTGAGCAGATAATGTTCGCCACCGCGGCTTCCGTGGTCGGCCATATCAAAAACGGTCATGTACGCGCGATTGCCGTGACCACGCTCAAACGTACGGTGATCCTGCCTGAGGTACCGACCATGGACGAAGCCGGGCTGAATGGCTTCGACGCCAGCACTTGGCACGGACTGGTCGCGCCTGTCGCCACGCCGCCGAAGGTGGTTGCGATGCTGCACGATGCCGCCGTCAAGGCGTTGCACGATCCGGGCGTGCAGGCTTCGCTCGGCCGGCTCGGCGTCGATATCGTCGGCGACACGCCGGAGCAATTCAAAGCCTATATCGCGGCTGAGATTCCAAAATGGACGGCTATCGTGAAAGCCTCCGGTGCCAAAATGGATCAGTAGCGCATGATCCCAAAAAAGCATGTCCCGGACTTGATCCGGGATGGGAACCGGTTTTCGGATAAGATCATGCGCAAGGAAAAATCATGAATAAAATCGACCGGCCGAACGGCGCGCTCGCCCGCAATGTGCGTCGCATTGGCCATCTCGATCTGCCCGGCGCGGGTCAGGTCAACATCGCCGGGCAATATGCTTATGTCGGGCATATTCCGAACAAGCAGCAACTCGGCACTTCGATCGTCGACATCTCTGATCCGGCCAGTCCGCGGCTGGTCGGGACGGTCACGCTCGACGATCAGGCCTCGCACAGCCACAAAGTACGCGTCGCCGGCGACATCATGGTGGTCAATCACGAACGCAACATGACGCCGGTGGGCCGGCGCGCCGAACAGATGCCGGGTGTGCGCCGCGAGCTGCGCGAGGCGCTTGGGCGCGAGCCATCGCGCGCCGAGCTGGCGCAGCGGCTGAACATCACGGAGGCCAACATCGTCGAGGTTGAAGCCGCCGAGAAGCAGCCTTATCGCAGCGGCGGTTTCCGCATCTACGATATCGCCGATCGGTCGAAGCCGAAATTGATTCGCCATGAGTTGACCGGCGGCGGCGGCGTGCACCGCTTCGATATGGACGAACGCTACGCCTATATCTCCACCGAGATGGAGGGCTTCCTCGGAGCCATGCTGGTCACCTACGACTTGCGCGATCCACAACGCCCGCAGGAAGTCTCGCGCTGGTGGCTGCCCGGGCAGCATATCGCGGCCGGCGAAAAGCCGAACTGGTCCGGCAAGCGCCACCGCCTGCATCATGCGCTGCGCTTCGGCAATGAGATGTTTGCAAGTTGCTGGCACGGCGGATTCCGCATCGTCGACGTGGCCGATCTCACGCAGCCGAAGACCGTGGCGTCCTACAATTATCATCCGCCGTTTCCCGAGCCGACCCACACGGTAATGCCGGTTCCCGGCAAGATCGGAGGAAAACGCATCGCGCTCACCATTGACGAAGAGGATCAGGCGCAGAGCGCCAATGAAGAAGAGACGCGCCGCGGCCGCCTGCATGCGGGAATTTCAATTTTTGACGTGTCCGATTACGCCAACGTGAAGCCGCTCTCGCTGTTCGAAGTGAGCGAGCTCGACTCGCCGTTTGCCCGCACGGCTGGCGCGCGCTTCGGCGCGCACCAGTTCCACGAGCGAATGACCGGCACGCTGGTGCACGCAGTGTGGTTTGGCGGCGGGCTACGTATCATCGACGTTGCCGATCCGATGGCGCCGCGCGAGGTGGGCTATTTCATTCCGGACCCGGTTGGTGGGCGTGCCGCGCCGCAGAGCAACGACGTGATGCTAGATTCACGCGGGATGATTTACGTGGTGGACCGCCACGTCGGCTTCGACGTGCTGGAGTTCTTGGGCCACTAGCCCATTCTCCGCTCGTCCCCGCGAAAGCGGGGACCCAGTAATTTCCTTGCTCAGACCTATAGCGCTGGATTCCCGCTTACGCGGGAATGAGCGGGTGGGCTATTCCTCGCCCCGGTAAAACGCCGCGGCGTCGGCGCTGAACGCCTTGCGCGACTGCGCCTCGAGATAAAGCATGTGGCCGCCGCGATAGAGCTTGAGCTGCGCGCGGCCGGGCGGCCCGATCGGCGGCAGATGGTTGAGCACATAGCGGCTCGTGCCGTAGGGCGTGATCATGTCGGCGTAGCCGTGCGCGATCAGCAGGCGGAACGACGGGCTAAACGCGAGCAGCGTGCGCAGATCGTCTTCCACGCTGGCCTGCTGCCGGCCGCCCTGCCAATCCCAGCCGCCGGTGACTTGCGACGCGAGCAGCGTATAGGTCATCTCGGTCTTGAAGCCGAGTTCGTTGCGGGCATAGGCGGCCATGGCGCCGCCATAGGCGCGGGTCACGCTGTCGAGGATCGGATCGGGTCCGTGCGCGGATCGCAGCTCGGGGTAGGGATCGTCGACCGCGAAACTTGCGTCGTAGCGGCTGACGATTTTGCCGTCCGGCCGCAGGTTTTTCACGAACGCATTCTCGACAAAACCGCGCGCCTGCGTCACCACGTCGAGCGGCAGCCCACTGATTTGCGCCACGCGTTGATAGAAGGCTTTGCCCGCGGCGCCCTGCGGCGGCGCTCCCGCCATGGTCGCCAGGTAGTCGGTCATGGCGAATTTTTCCGCCTCGGCCAGTTCCGTGGGGTTGAACGCGTTCTTGCGCTCGAGCTCGGCGGCCGCCAGCGACGGCAATTGCAGCGCCGCGCGCAGCGCCGATTCGTCGTCGCCGAAAGTGAGCCAGCCTTCCAGCATTGGCGACAGCATGACGATGCCGGAGATGACGATGCCCTGATCGCGTTGTAATGCGCGCGCCACCTTGGCGGCGCGGAAACCGCCGTAGCTTTCGCCGAACAGATATTTCGGCGACGCGGCGCGGTCGTTCTTGGCGACGTAGAGCGCGATCGCTTTGGCGAATGAGTCTGCGTCGCTGCGGATGCTCCAGAATTGCTTGCCGTCATCCGGTTTCACCGTGCGGCTCCAGCCGGTGCCGATCGGATCGATCAGCACCAGGTCGGTGAACGAGAGCCAGGTGTCGGGATTGTCGCGCAAAAGCACGGTCGCCGCGTCGCGGCCATTTGGCCCGAGATCGAGGATGCGCGGGCCGACCAGGCCGAGATGCAGGAAGGCGGACGCAGCACCGGGCCCACCGTTGAACACGAAGGTCAGCGGCCGGTTCTGCCCTGCGCCTTTGGCGATATAGGCGGTGTAGAACACAGCCGCGCTTTGGTCGCCGGACTGGTCATAGAACGCCAGCGTCCCGGCGGTCGCCGTATAAGCGAGCTTGCCCTTCGCCGTGTCGATGGAATGTTCGCTGACGGCGTCGGCCGGCAACAGCCGCAGCACGCCTTTGCCGGTCTCGTGCTGTGCGGCGCGCGCCGGCTTTTCTTGCGGCTTGTCTTGCGCGGCTGCGGAGCTCAGCGCCCCGGCGACGATGATCGCCAGGGCGAAACGCATTGCGGAAGTTGTCTTCATGGCACGCCGCACTCCAAAACGGTCGTTACGCGTGCCCCCGGCGCTTGCGTTTTCCGGCCAGCCCAGCCGGAAGTGAGTTAGCGCCGGCGGAAGTTCGGCCGGCGTTGCTGCGGACCCGGGGTCGGTGCGTCGCCCTTGTGGCGGAAGCTGATGCGTCCGCGCTGCAAGTCATAAGGCGACATTTCAACGATCACCCGGTCGCCGACGCCGGTGCGGATGCGGAATTTGCGCATCTTGCCGGCGGTATAGGCCAGGACCTCATGCTCGTTATCGAGCTTCACCCGGAAATTGCCGTCCGGCAGAACCTCGGTCACCGTACCGTCGAACTCCAGCAGTTCTTCCTTCGCCATCCATTCGTCTCCCGGTCAGCTATCGTGCGCGGTGGCCGACGTTACGGCGCGGCTCATTCGGGCGCTGGAGGAATGTAACATTTCCAATGCCGTTTGGCTCCCCTGCCGTTGCATCCTGGC
>DAIMKK010000078.1:0-9341 GCA_036721745.1 Pseudolabrys sp.
TGCGGCAGGTCGGTCGAGGTGTCGGAGATGGCGTTGAGATCGAAGAACACCGCGCCCGGAATATGCGCGGCGACGTATTCGGCCTTGGAGTCGCGCTTCTGGATGGGCAAATAATAGGAAGCGTCGACCACGACGACTTTGTCGAGATTGTCGGCGAGCCATTGCGCGGATTTGAGCCAGCGGCTGGCGGGGGCGGTTTCGCTCATTTGCGTCTCGCTTTCGTGAAAAGGGCAGGGCGTCACTATACCAACGCCAAACGCACCCGGCGGTTCTGTTTGCCCTTCTTTTCGATTTGCGTCACCCGCACGGCGCCGATTTCGCCGGTTGCGCGCACATGGGTGCCGCCGCAGGGCTGCAAATCGAGATTGGCGATTTCGATCAGCCGCACGCGGCCGGTACCCATCGGCGGCTTCACCGACATGGTCTTGACCAGGCCGGGATTGGCGGCGAGCTCCTCGTCGCTGATCCAGCGGCTGGAAACCGCGGCATTGCTCGCGATCATGTCGTTCACGCGCGCCGTGATCGCGTCCTTGTCGAGGCCGGCCTCCGGAATATCGAAGTCGAGCCGGCTTTCGCTCTCGCCGACCGAGCCGCCGGTCATCGCATAAGGCAGCACGGCGGAGAGAAGATGCAGCGCGGTGTGCATGCGCATGCGGGCGTAGCGTTTGTCCCAGTCGATGGCCGCGGTGACCGTGTCGCCGGGTTTGAGAGCAGGCGAGACGGGCGCGGGAACATGGGCGATCTCGCTTTTCGCGGCGTCGGTATAGATCGCGTTGTCGATCGCGATGCGCGTGCCGTCCACCGTGGTGAGCGCGCCGGTGTCGCCCGGCTGGCCGCCGGAATTCGCGTAGAACACCGTGCGGTCGAGCACGATGCCGCCTTGCTCGGTCACCGCGACCACGCGCGCCTCGCATTGCTTCAAATAGCTGTCATCGCGGAACAGGCATTCGGTCGGCATGAAATTTTTCCCTGGCGCATGATCTTATCCGAAAACCGGTACCCACTTTTCGGGATCATGCGCTCTCACTTCTTTTCGAACGGAATCGAAATTTCCGATTTGCGCTCCAGCCATTCCGGCACCCGCAGATTTTTCGAGCGCAGGAATTCCGGATTGAACAGCTTGGACTGATAGCGCGAGCCGTAATCGGCGAGCACCGTCACGATGGTGTGGCCGGGGCCGAGATCTTTCCCCAGCCGGATGGCGCCCGCCACATTGATGCCGGAGGAGCCGCCGAGGCAGAGACCTTCGTGCAGAAGAAGTTCGAAGATGATCGGAACAGCCTCTTCGTCTGGCACGAGATAGGCCTTGTCTACCTTCATGTCTTTGATGATCGGGGTCACGCGGCCGAGCCCGATGCCCTCGGTGATCGATCCGCCTTCGCTCGCTTTCGCCTCGCCGTGCGCGAACAGATTGTACATGGCGGCGCCGCGCGGATCGGCCACGCCGATGACGATTTCCTTTTTCATTTCACGCAGATAGCTGGAGACCCCGGCAAGCGTGCCGCCGGTGCCGATGGCGCAGATGAAGCCGTCGATCCTGCCGTCGGTTTGCTGCCAGATTTCCGGACCGGTGGAGACGTAATGGGCCTTGCGGTTGTCCAGATTGTTCCATTGATCGGCGAAGATGACGCCGTTCTTCTCGGTCTTCTTGAGCTGTTCTGCCAAACGTCGGCCGATATGCTGGTAATTATTCGGACTGCTGAACGGCGCCGCTGGCACTTGCACGAGCTCGGCTCCGCACAGCCGCAACATGTCCTTCTTTTCTTCGCTCTGGGTCTGCGGAATGACGATGACGGTGCGGTAGCCGCGCGCATTGGCCACCAGCGCAAGCCCGATGCCGGTATTGCCGGCGGTCGCCTCCACGACCAATCCGCCGGGGCGCAGTTCGCCGCGTTTCTCGGCTTCCAGGATCATTTGCCGGCCGGCGCGATCCTTCACCGAACCGCCCGGGTTCATGAACTCGGCTTTGCCAAGGATGGTGCAGCCGGTCGCCTCGGACGCGCCACGCAGCTTGATCAGGGGGGTGTGGCCGATGGCCTCAACGATGCCGTCGCGGATCTGCATGCCTTGACCCTATTAGACCCATTTTGGGGCGACAAGACCGGGCTAAGACCGGGCTTTGTCGGCCAAAACCGCCGGTCCGGACGGGTTAAGGCGGAGCGAAATAGGCCCCTTAATTCAACTGCCGGGCTTTCTGGAAACGTCCTCGAAACCATATCGGCGCATTGCCCGAAGGTAATATCGCACATTCACGACTTTTTACCGGCCGCGGCTTCATCGTGACCGCCAAGGGACGCGGCAAAAAAAGACAGGCCCCGGGGATAGTTGGGCGGGATCGATCGATGAACCTCGACGTCAATACCCTCTTCACGGTGACGATCTATGTCGAGGCCATTCTCGGATTGTTGCTGCTGTTCGCGTGGGTGCAGAACACCGCGATCCGCGCCGTTGCCTGGTGGGGCTTTGCCCATCTGATCCGCGCCGCCTCGATCGTGCTGTTCGGTATGTACGGCTCGGCGCCCGATCTCATCACCATTGATCTCGCTAACGCGCTGCTGTTCACCTCCTTCGCGGTGACCTGGACTGGCGCGCGGGTGTTCGACGGCCGCCAAGCCGAGCCGGTCTATCTGGTGACCGGCGCGGTGCTCTGGCTGTTGGTCTGCCGCCTGCCTGTTCTTGCCGATGCCACCGATTTGCGTTCGATGATCGCCTCCGGAATCATCACCACCTACACTTGGCTGACGGCTTACGAATTCTGGGGCGGGCGCAGCGAGCCGCTGGTGTCGCGCTGGCCGGCGATCTTCATGCTGTTCGCGCACGGCGCGCTGTTCCTGCTGCGCACGCCGCTGGCGGCGATACTGCCGTGGTCGCCAGGCAACCATATGCTCGGCAGCGTGTGGCTGACCGTGCTCTCGTTCGAAGCGCTGCTGTTCACGATCTCGATCGCCTTCATCCTGCTAGCGATGGCGAAAGAGCGCACCGAATTGCTTCACCGCACCGCCGCCTTGGTCGATCCACTCACCGGCATCGCCAACCGCCGTTCATTCTTGCAGGACGCCGCGCAACTGGCCAAGCGCCATAGCGCCAATCCGCGGCCAACTGCCGTGCTACTGATCGATCTCGATCACTTCAAGTCGATCAACGATCGCTTCGGCCACGCGCTCGGCGACCGCGCGCTGGAGATTTTCGCCGACGCCGCGCGCCAGTCGATACGCTCGTCCGATCTGCTCGGCCGCCTTGGCGGCGAGGAATTCGCCGCAGTGCTGTCCGACACCAGCCGCGACAAGGCGGTGGCGGTGGCCGAACGGATTCGCGCGAGTTTCGCGCAAGCGGCTCTCGACGTCGACAACCGGCCGCTCGGCGCGACCGTGAGCATTGGGCTGGTGCATTGCGAAGGCGCCGCGCTCGACGTGCCCGAGCTGTTGGCGCAGGCCGATCAGGCGCTCTATTTTGCCAAGGAAAATGGGCGCAACCGGGTCGAGGTGGCGTCCCTCGAAATGATATTGAAACGCAAAGACGAGAATGCCGCCGCTTCAGCGGCGCCGGCAGCGGTTGCAACCAAGTCCGCCGCGGCCTAAGACGCGCAGCGCTCACCGCGAGCGCGATCAAAACCACTGGCATCTTAGGCAAGGCTTCCGATGGGGCGCTGCCCACGTCGGCCAAGTTTGCCCAAGGATTGCCTTTGGCGTGCCGCGCGGGCATAGCGATTGCGGATATTTCCGGACATTCTCGGACAACCGCAAGAGTCGCGCCCCATGAAGCGAAGCACCAACCGCATTCTCACCAGCCACGTCGGAAGTCTGATCCGCCCGCCGGCTTTGCAGGAGTTCTTGCGCGCCAAGCAAGCGGGTAAACCCTACGATGAAAAAGCCTATCAGAACTGTCTCGCTGACTCGGTCGGCGAGGTGGTGCGCGAACAGGCCCAGGCCGGCATCGACGTTCCGAGCGACGGCGAGTTCGGCAAATCGATCAGCTGGTCGCAATATGCGCTGGAGCGGCTCTCCGGTTTCGAACGGCGGCCGATCAAGCATGACGCCGCCAATCCTTTCAAGCGCGGCGCCGACCGCGAGCGCTTCGCGGAATTCTATGCCGAGCTCGACGCGCGCGAAGGCGTCGCCACCACGACCGAGGCGATTTGCGTCGGTCCGATCAAATACATCGGGCAAGCGGAGCTGCAGCGCGACATCGACAACTTCAAAACCGCGCTGAAGAACGTAAAGGTGGAGGAAGCGTTCCTGCCGGTGGCGGCGCCGGCGAGCGTGATCCCGGACCGCAAGAACGAATTCTACAAGAACGAGCAGGAATTGCAGGCGGCGATCGCCGACGCCATGCGCACCGAATACCAGATGATTATCGACGCCGGTTTCCTGGTGCAGCTCGACGATGCCCGCAATGCCGTCACTTATGACCGCATGGTGCCGCCGGCCAGCTTCGAGGACTATCGTCGCTGGCTCGCGAACCAAGTCGACATCATCAACCACGCCATCGCCGGGCTTCCGGCCGACCGCATCCGCTATCACGTGTGCTGGGGCAGCTGGCCGGGACCGCACGTCAGCGACGTGCCGCTGAAGGGCATTGTCGACCTGATCCTGAAGGTGAAAGTCGGCGCCTATGTGATCGAGGGCGCCAATCCGCGGCACGAGCACGAATGGCAGGTGTGGAAAAGCGCCAAGCTCGGGGCCGAGCAGGTGCTGATCCCCGGCGTCATTAGTCACGCCACCAATGTGGTGGAACATCCCGAGTTGGTGGCCGAGCGCATCGTGCGGCTGGCCAAGTCCGTCGGGCGTGAGAACCTCATTGCGGGCACCGACTGCGGTTTTGCGCAGGGGCCGTTCCACCGCAGGGTCCACCCATCGATCATGTGGGCCAAGCTGGAGGCGCTGGCCGCAGGCGCCCGCCTTGCGAGCCAGGAACTCTGGTCCTAGGCTTGAGGTTGACCGGCCGAAGAAGCCGGCGATCAGGGAGCCAGCCATGAACGTCAGCGCTCAGCCGCAAGGCGGCCTCGCGATTCCATTTGATCATGCGCGGCTCGACCGCCTCATGGACGAAGCCGGCATCGACTTGGTGATCGCGACCTCCAAGCACAATGTGCAGTATCTGCTCGGCGGCCACCGCGCCAATTTCTTCGACTACATGGATGCCACCGGCGTCACCCGTTATTTGCCGGTGTTCGTCTATCCGAAGGGCGCGCCGGAAAAGGCCGCCTATTTCGGCCACCGGCTGGAAAAATTTCAGACTCAGAATAAACCGTTGTGGACGTCTGAGACGCAGACCAGCTCGAACGGCTGCGTCGACGCCATGCAGATGGCGTGCGACTACATCCGCAAGGCCGGGCTGAAGACCAAACGCGTCGCCACCGAATTCGGATTCCTGCCCTATGACGCCTCGATCGACCTGCGCGGTGCGTTTCCGGATGCCGATTGGGTGGACGCGCTCTATGTGCTCGAGCGCCAGCGCGTAAAAAAATCCGCCGATGAACTGGCGAAATTGAAGATCGCCTCGGAAGCCGTGCTGGCGTCAATGCAGGCGGTGATCGCCAGTCACGGCCCCGGCGCTACCAAGGCCGAGGTGGTCGAGGCGCTGCGCCGCGAGGAAACCAATCGTGGCTTAACCTTCGAATATTGCCTGATCACCTGCGGCACCAGCCTCAACCGCGCGCCCTCCGAGCAGAAATGGGAGAAGGGCGACATCATGTCGATCGACAGCGGCGGCAACTATCACGGCTATATCGGCGATATCTGCCGAATGGCGATCCAGGGCGAGCCCGATGACGAATTGCAGGATTTGCTGGCCGAGATCGAAAGCATCCAGCGCGCGGCCATGAAACCGGTGCGCGCCGGCGCGATGGGGCGAGAAATCTATGGCGCCGCCGAGCCGTTGCGGGCGAAGTCGAAGCACCACAATCACATGGAATTCCTGGCCCACGGCATGGGCCTGGTCAGCCATGAAGCGCCGCGGCTCACCGATCGCGGGCCGGTGCGTTATCCGGCAAGCGACGCCGATATCCCGTTGGAAGCCGGCGAAGTCGTGTCAGTAGAGACCACGCTGCTGCATCCGAGCCGCGGCTTCATCAAGCTGGAAGACACCGTGGTCGTCACCGATGCGGGCCACGAGGTCTATGGCGAGGGCGCGCGCGGGTGGAATAAAGCGGGGACGGCAGTGTAATGCCGTTCGTCCCCGCGAAAGCGGGGTCCCAGTGTAACAACACGTTACTCTGAAGTTTTGTGCTGGATTCCCGCTTGCGCGGGAATGAGCGGAAATTTATCGCCGCGCCTTGGCGTCGATCTGCTTGGCGAGCGAACTGAGCGCTTGCGCGACATTCACCGGATATTCGAAGCCGCTTTCCAATCGCGCCAGCGGGCCGGCGAGGCGCTTAAGGTCGGCTGTCGCCCGCTCGCGGATCTGGCCGAGCGTCGGCGCCGGTGCGATACGTTTGCCCGCGCGCATCACCGGCACGATCAACGGCTCGCCCGGCTGTGTGTCGCTTTCCAGCGACAGGATATCGCCGCGCATGCGGCCGTCGGCATCGTAAGCGCGCCACACCTGCTTGCGGCCCGGCCAGGTTGCCTTGCCTTCCGACAATTTGCGTTTCGGTTTGCCGGCATATTCCTGCAGCTTATAGGCGCAGTCGAGCGCGGGCACGTCGACCGAAGCGGCGAGATTGACGCCGATGCCGAAGCCGTCGATCGGCGCCTTTGCCTTCATCATGCTTTGCAGCACGTCCTCGTTGATGCCGCCGCTCACCAATATAATGACGTCGCGCAGGCCGCCATCGTCGAGGATGGCGCGCACCTTGCGCGCGTGCGTGATGAGGTCGCCTGAATCGATGCGCACGCCGCGGATCGAAATGCCATCGGCTTTGAGCCGCGGCGCCAGCTCGACCACTTTGCGCGCGCCTTGCTCGGTGTCGTAGGTGTCGATCAGCAGGATCACATCTTGCGGGCGCGCGCGTGCGAAATTCTCGAACGCGGTCATTTCGTCGTCGTGCACCTGCACGAAGGAATGCGCCATGGTGCCGACGATCGGCACGCTGTAGCGTTTGCCGGCGAGCACATTGGCCGCGCCGGCAAAGCCAGCGAGGTAGCTTGCGCGCGCTGAATAGAGACCCGCCTCGGCGCCGTGCGCGGTGCGCAGGCCGAAGTCGGACAGGATTTTTCCCGGCGCCGCCAACACCATGCGCGCGGCTTTCGAGGCGATCAGCGTCTGGAAATGCAGAATGTTGATGAGGCGCGATTCGACGAGCTGCGCTTGCGGCAAGACTGCGGTGATCCGGATCAGCGGCTCGTTGGGAAAACAGACGCTGCCTTCGGGGATCGCGTGCACGTCGCCGGTGAAGCGGAAGCGGCTAAGGTAATCGAGCAAATTGTCGCGGAAACGTCCGGTGCTCTTGAGCCAATCGATCTCGGCGGCGGAAAACCGCAGCGTCTCCAGATAATCGAGCGCATCGTCGAGCCCGGCGGCGAGCAGAAATCCGCGCCGCGCCGGCAGCCGGCGCACGAAGAACTCGAATACCGCCTCCTTGTCCTCGCCGCGATCCAGATAGGCCTGGATCATGTTGAGTTCGTAGAGATCGGTGAGGAGCGAACTGGTCGAGGGCATTATGGCCTCTCGCAATAAGCGGAAATTTTCGAATGTCGAACGGAAAAGAATGGCTCCCTGGGCTGGGATCGAACCAGCGACATTTCGATTAACAGTCGAACGCTCTACCGCTGAGCTACCAGGGAATAGTCGGGAACCACAAGCCACGGGCCTATAACAAAGCCAAACTGCTTTGCAAAGCTTGAAGGCGTGGCGAACGAAAGTCTTGCCCGCCTTCGTCCAAAGGTGGACTTCGGCGGGCAACCTTCGCGAACTGAAGCAGGCTTGCCAACCGAAGCGCCGCAGGCGCGAAGGTTGGAGGCCTCGGCCGGAATCGAACCGGCGTGCACGGATTTGCAGTCCGCTGCGTAACCACTCCGCCACGAGGCCGTCGGAAGGCGCGCGCCCCGCGCGTGCACTGGCCGCGCGCTTCCCCAGGCTGCAAGCCTATATAGGAGCCGGCGCCTAACGACAACGCCGCCGGCTCGCTTGCCTTTTGCCGAGGCTTGCCGCACAAAAGCCGCGCATTTTCCCGCTTTCGCCGAGGATAACGATGACCGACTTTGCAGCCGCGCGCCGCCACATGGTGGACGGCCAAGTCCGCACGACCGACGTTACCGATTTGCGCGTGATTTCCGCCATGCTGGAGGTTCCGCGTGAGCGCTTCATGCCGCAGGCTTCTGCTGCGATCGCCTACCTCGATCTCGACGTTCCGGTAGAGGGGGGCCGCCGCCTGCTGAGGCCGATGGTGCTCGCCAAGCTGATTCAGGCGGCCGAACTCGAGGCTACCGACCGCGTGCTCGATGTCGGCTGCGCCACCGGCTATACCGCCGCCGTGCTTGCCCGGGTCGCAAGCCAGGTGGTCGCGCTCGAGCAGGACCCCAGCCTCGCCAAAGCGGCGAGGGAGGCGTTGTCGTCGTATCCAAATGTTGACGTGGTTAACGGCACACTGGCCGAGGGCTGGCCGAAGGCTGCGCCATATGACGTGGTCGTGCTCGATGGGGCCACCGACGTCGTTCCACACGCGCTCTGCCAGCAGCTCAAGGATGGCGGACGGCTGGTCTGCGTGCTGGACTCGGGTCCAGGCTCAAAAGCCATGCTTTACCGCCGTAGCGGCGGGGATGTGGGCGGGCGGCCTGTGTTCGACGCTTCGGCAGGGCTGCTCCCGGGCTTCGCCAAAACGCTCGTTTTTGCATTCTGAAGCTGCCTCCGGAGGCCTATGTGGCGAAAATGCCCCAGGTTGCCGCCTTTTCGGTGGGCGGCGCCCGCCGGGGGGGGTTTCAACCCTCCGCATGTCCGCATATTGTGCTTAGTTGGACTTGGGGGAGCGCGACTCGTGCGTAGTGCCGGGCGTGCTGTGGCTTTGATTATGTCTCGTGGTCGACGCAGTATTTGGGTAGGTGGGCTTGCGGCTGGCGCCGTCGCTTGCGCGACATTGCCGTTGGCCGCGCCTGCACTGGGCGAGACGCTCGAAACCGCATTAGTGCATGCCTATCAGAATAATCCGACGCTCAATTCGCAACGCGCCGCCACGCGCGCCGTCGATGAATCCGTGCCGCAAGCGCTGTCCGGCTACCGGCCGAAAATCTCGATCGTTGGAACCGGTGGCGAGCAAACGTCGTCGACAACGACCAGGCAAGTAACGGCCGGCACGGTGACCTACGCCACGGTCGCCGGCTACAACGGGCCGGCTTCGATTGGTGGCACGGTCACGCAGACGCTCTACAACGGTTTCCAGACCGCCAACAAAACGCGCCAAGCCG
>DAIMKK010000079.1:0-9274 GCA_036721745.1 Pseudolabrys sp.
CGCGACCAACCCCGCCAACAAAAATCGGGCTCCCCGCATCAAACGAATCCGCGCCCCGTCATCGAAATTTAAGCTGATTAGGGGGTCGGCATGGTTAACAAAACCTAACTTCAGGGCGGCCGGGCCGGAAATTAACGCGGAAGCAACCATAATAGGTTGTGATCCTGACGGCACTGTTAGAGTCCAGCGTTTGGAGTGAGGCATGTTGTTCCGCAAGAAGTCGAAAGTACCCAACCCGCCCGTTCCCGCTGCGGTGCCGACCACCGTCGATGGTGAGCCTGATTTGCGCGGTTTAGGCCGCGTTTTATGGGCCAAGAAAACCAAGGTCCTCGGTATCACGTTGCTGGCGGCTGCCATCGCCTTTGCCGTTGTCAACACCATGACCCCGCGTTACCGCTCCGAATCGCGGCTGCTGCTGGAGGCGCGCGAGAACGTATTCCTGCGCGCTGAAGCCGACAAAAACGTCGGCGACCGCACCACCATCGATCCCGAGGCGGTGACAAGTCAGACTCAGCTTGTGCTCTCGCGCGATCTGGCGCGCGAGGTGATCAAGAAAGAAAAACTCGCCGACAATCCGGAATTCGATCCGGCGTTGCGCGGCCCATCGGTGCTCAGAGTTGTGCTCAGCCTGTTCGGCATTGTCCGCGATCCGGCCGCCATGACGAAAGAAGAGCGCACGCTCGAATCCTATTACGACCGGCTCAACGTCTTTGCGGTGGAAAAATCCCGCGTGATCGGGGTTGCCTTCAATTCAGCCGATCCCGATCTCGCCGCCCGCGTCGCCAACGCCGTCGCCGCGACCTACCTCACGATGCAGCAAACGGCGAAGCAGGATCAGACCCGCGCCGCCGGTGACTGGCTGGCCGGAGAGATTTCCAAACTGCGGAGCAAAGTTGCGGACGCGGAAGCCAAGGTCGAAGCGTATCGCAACGAGTCCAACCTGTTTTCCGGTTCCAACAATACGTCGCTGCCGACTCAGCAGCTCACCGAAATCAATTCGCAAATCGCCGCGGCGCGCGGGCAAAAGGCCGATCTGGAGGCGAGGGCGCGGCAGTTGCGCGAACTCATTCGCTCTGGCAAGCCGATCGAGTCCGCCGACATCGCCAATACCGAATCCATGCGCCGGTTGATCGAGCAGCGCAACGCGCTGCGCTCGCAGCTCGCCGAGCAGTCCACTACCTTGCTTGATCAGCACCCGCGTATCAAGGAACTCAAAGCGCAGATCGCCGAAGTCGGGGAGGAGATTCGCAACGAGGGCGGTCGCCTCGCGGCCCAGCTCGACAATGACGCCAGGGTCGCTGGCGACCGGTTGGAGATGCTCACAGCCAGCCTCAACACGGTCAAGAAGCAGGCCTCGCAGACCAATGAGCAGGACGTGCAATTGCGCGCGCTCGAACGCGAGGCCAAGACCGAACGCGATCTGCTCGAATCCTATCTCGCCAAATATCGCGAGGCTACCGCGCGCGACAACATCAATGCGGCTCCGCCGGAGGCGCGCATCATTTCGCGCGCCAGCCCATCGATCCAGCCGGACTTTCCGAAAAAACTACCGACCGTGCTGATCGCGGCGTTCGCCGCCTTTGCATTGTCGGCGGGCTTCGTCGTGACAGGCGCGCTGCTGGCAGCGCCGTCGCCGTCTTCTGGCTACGCCTATGCGCCGGCTATTGCAGGCCCGGCAATGGCCGTTGCAATGATGCCGCGTGTGGATTCGCCGCCCTTGACGCCGACAGGCCCGCCTCCCGCTAAGTCTGCTGGACCTTTGGCGGTGAGCTCGATGGAGCAAATCGCGCAGAGTCTGCGGCAAGCGGGCGATAACGGCCGCCGTGTCACCGTCGTCGGCACCATGCGCAATGTCGGCACGACCTATGCCGCGATTGCGCTTGCCCGCACGCTGGCGCAATACGCCACCGTGGTGCTGGTCGATCTGGCCTTCGGTTCGCCCAACCTGTCGATCATTTCAGGCGATCCAAAGGCGCCCGGCATCGCCGAACTCGTGCGCGGCACGGCCTCGTTCGGCGACATCATCACCCGCGACCAATATTCTACCGTGCACTTGGTCGCGACCGGCAACGTCGGCCATGATGGGCCTGCGCTCGCCGCCTCGCCGATGCTGGCGACGGTGATCGAGGCGCTGGTGCGTAGTTACGATCACGTGGTGCTCGACGTCGGCTCCGCCGCTGACATCGCACTCGAACGGTTCGCACCGCTGGCTGCGCGAGCGGTGCTGGTGGCCGCCGATCCGGGCCATCCGGCGACAAAGACCGCGCGCGAGCGCCTGATGATGGCAGGCATCACCGACGTGACAGTGGTGGCCGGCGCGCCGCAGGTGATCGCGGCCTAAGCGCGGTTGTGTGGGCGCGGTGATTCAGCCCTAGTCACAAGGCCGCAAATATTTATCAATAGAGGGCTGCAATAGTCGGCCGATAGAGCCTTTGGAGCCAAACGCTTGGCGGGCATGAAGCAAACCATCATCCGGACCGGTCTGGAAACGCTCTATTTCACCGGCTTGCATCATTTCATGCGCCCGCTGGTGGGTGGTGTCGGCGCCATCCTGACGCTGCATCATGTGCGTCCGGCGCGTCCGGACGCGTTCCAGCCCAATCATCTGCTGGAGGTCACGCCGGTATTTCTGGAGCGGCTACTGGCGCGGCTCAAGCGTGCAGCGCTCGACGTAATCTCGCTCGACGAGATGCACGCGCGCTACATCAGCGGCGATTTCAAGCGGCGCTTCGTTTGCATCACTTTCGACGACGGCTACAAGGACTTGATGCGCTTTGCCTATCCGCTGCTGAAGAAATATCAGCTGCCGTTTGCGCTCTACATCCCGACCAGCTTTCCCGATCGGCTCGGCGAATTGTGGTGGGTCGCGCTCGAAGCGGTGATCGCGCGCAACAGCCGCATCGGCATGGTCATCAACGGCGAGGATCGGTTCTTCGAGTGCGGCACGGTGAAGGAAAAGCGCGAACTGTACAACGAGATCTACAGCTACCTGCGCAGCATGAAAACCGAGGACGAACTGCGCCGCGTCGTGCGCGACCTTGCCGTATGCCACAGCGTCGATACCGTGTCATTTTGCCGCGATCTCTGCATGGACTGGAACGAGATCGTCGCTCTCGCCGCCGACCCGCTGGTCACCATTGGTGCCCACACCGTCAACCACAACATGCTCAAGAAGATGGCGAACGAATCCGCCGCGCGCGCGGAGATGGAAATGAGCCGCGCGGTCCTGGAAGCTGCGCTCGGCAAGCGGCCGCAGCATCTGGCCTATCCAGTGGGCGATCCGACCTCGGCCGGCCCGCGCGAGTTCCGCATCGCCGCCGAACTGGGATTCAAGACCGCGGTGACCACGCGGCCGGGCGTGCTGTTCAAGGCGCACCGCGACCATTTGACCGCGTTGCCGCGCATTTCGGTCAACGGCGATTTCCAGCAGCAGCGCTATCTAGAGGTCCTGATGTCGGGCGCTGCTACTGCAATGTGGAACGGCTTCCGCCGCGTCAACGCTGCTTGATCTGATCTGATTTCACCATCCAGCTGATCAGCGGCATGGCCGGCAGCACCCAGCCGAGCCCGGCGACCACGTAAAAGATTGCCGCCACGAAGCCATTGATGTCGGTGAGCACCGACTGCGCCAGCGCCATGGCGAGCAGGGCCCATACTGACACCAGCACCAGCAGGGCAATGGTGCCGATGAATTTGCGGACGCGGATGGGCATAGCGGCTCTGTGTTGTTGTGATTTGCGGTGCAACGCGCATGACTATATGGTCCGCGCGGTTTCCTGCAAACAAGCGTTCCATGAGCGATCAGCGTTCCGTTCCGGAGATTCATGCGCGCGCGGTGCGCCTGTGGCTGCTCGCGGCCGCGGCGATGATTTTTCTGACACTGATTATCGGCGGCGCCACCCGGTTGACCGTGTCCGGCCTCTCGATCGTGGAATGGAAGCCGGTGACCGGCGTGCTGCCGCCCATGAGCGAGAGCGCTTGGCAGAGCGAATTCGAGAAATACCAGGAGATCCCGCAATATCGCAAACTCAACCAGGGCATGAGCCTGGCGCAGTTCAAGACCATTTATTATTGGGAATGGACGCACCGGCTGCTGGCGCGCGCGACCGGCGCGGTATTCCTGCTGCCGTTTCTGCTGTTCCTGTGGCAAGGCGCCATCCCGCCGCCGCTGCGCCCGCGGCTATGGATCATTTTCGCGGGCGGCGCCGCGCTCGGCGTGGTTGGCTGGTGGATGGTGGCGTCGGGCCTCGAAGGCACGCTCACCAAAGTCTCGCAATACCGGCTGGCGTTCCATATGACGCTGGCTTGCGTGATCTACGCGGCGGTGTTGTGGAGTGCGCAGCAGATCGCGCCGACGTCGTCCGACGACGCGCCGCAGCGGCTGCGTCTCGCCGCCTTGGCGATCGCCGCACTGCTGCTGGTGCAGATCTATCTCGGCACGCTGGTGGCCGGGCTCGATGGCGGATTGAAATACAATACCTGGCCGCTGATCGAAGGCGCGATCATGCCGCCGCTCGACCAGCTGCTATTCATCAGACCGCTCTGGCGCAATCTGTTCGAAAATATCCTGACGGTTCAGATCAATCACCGCATGCTGGCCGACGGGATATGGCTGTTAGCGATGGTGCACGCCGTCGATGCATGGCGCACGCGGCGCAACGTACGCGGAGCACTAATCTTGGCGGGCGCGGTAACGCTGCAGGCCGCGCTCGGCATCGTCACGCTGCTTTATGAGGCGGCGCTTCCGCTCGCGCTCGCCCACCAGGTGCTGGCGATGGTGGTGTTCACAATCGCAATCGTTCATGCCGAACGGTTGTCGCATCGCGCGATCGTGCGGGTGCCGCAAGCGGCGGCGGGACAGGCGGCATGATCGACGTCAAGAGCGATGCTGGGGTCGCCGTGCTGACGCTCATGCACGGCAAGGCCAATGCGCTCGACATCGAATTCTGCGAGGCGCTGACGGCGCGGTTCGTGGAGCTGCGCGTCACCGACGCTAAGGCGGTGGTGTTGACCGGGCAGGGCAGGATTTTTTCGGCCGGTGTCGATCTATTTCGCGTGAGCGAAGGCGGCGCCGATTATGTCCGCAAATTTCTTCCGGCTCTGCACAAACTTTATGACGCCGTGTTCAATCACCCGAAGCCCGTCGTGGCGGCGATCAATGGCCACGCCATTGCCGGTGGTTGCGTGCTCGCTTGTTGCGCCGACCGGCGCATCATGGCGAATGACGGCGGCCGCATCGGCGTCACCGAATTGCTGGTGGGCGTGCCGTTTCCGGCGCTCGCCTTTGAGATCATGCGGCATTGCACGCCGCCCTATTTTTTCAGCGAGACGATCCTGAGTGGCGCGACCGTTGCGGCCGACATGGCGGCGCATCGCGGCTGGGTCAACGAGGCGGTGGCGCCCGCGCAGCTGATGGAGCGCGCCATGGCCGCCGCGCAATCGCTGGCCGCGCTGTCGCCGGCGGCCTTCGCGCAGACCAAGATGCAGATCCGCCAGCCGGTCACCGAGCGGCTGGCGCAAAGTGGGGCGGCGACCGACAAGGCGGTGACCGAAATTTGGACCGCGCCGGAAACGCTCGCCTACATCCACGATTACGTCGCGCGCACGCTCAAGAAAAGCTGATCACTTCGCCGTCAGGCCCTGCTCCAGGTCGGCGATGATGTCGGCGGTATCCTCCAATCCGATCGACAACCGCACCACGTCGGGCCCGGCGCCGGCCTGCACCTTCTGCGCGTCGGATAGTTGCTTGTGCGTGGTCGAGGCGGGATGGATGATGAGCGAGCGGGTGTCGCCGATATTGGCGAGATGCGAGAACAGTTTCACGTTCGACACCAGCTTCACGCCGGCGTCGTAGCCGCCCTTGAGCCCGAAGGTGAATACCGCGCCGGCGCCTTTCGGCACGTATTTCTTGGCCAGCGTGTTGTACTTGTCGCCGGCGAGCCCCGGATAGCTGACCCAGGCCACCTCCGCCCGTTTCTGCAGCCATTGCGCGACGACAAGCGCGTTGTCGGAATGGCGCTGCATGCGCAGCGGCAATGTTTCGATGCCGGTGATGATCAGGAAGGCATTGAACGGCGACAGCGCCGGCCCGAGGTCGCGCAGACCGAGCACGCGGCAGGCGATGGCGAATGCGAAATTGCCGAAGGTCTCGCCCAGCACCATGCCGGAATATTCCGGGCGCGGCTCCGACAGCATCGGATAGCGCTTGTTCTGCAGCCAGTTGAAGGTGCCGCCGTCGACGATTAAGCCGCCGATCGAATTGCCGTGGCCGCCGAGGAATTTGGTGAGCGAATGCACCACGATATTGGCGCCGTAGTCGAACGGCTTGCACAGATAGGGTGTCGCCAGCGTGTTGTCGACGATCAGCGGGACGCCGGCCTTGCGCGCGATTTTCGACACCGCCTCGATATCGGTGATGACACCGCCCGGATTGGCGATCGACTCGATGAAGATCGCCTTGGTCTTCGGCGTCACCGCCTTTTCGAACGACGCGATGTCGTCGGGGTCGGCCCACGCCACGTTCCAGCCGAAATTCTTGAACGAGTGATTGAACTGGTTGATCGAGCCGCCATAGAGCTTCTTCGAAGCGACGAATTCGTCGCCCGGCGTCATCAGCGCATGCATCACGATCACTTGCGCGGCATGGCCGGAGGCGACCGCAAGGCCGGCGGTGCCGCCCTCGAGCGCGGCGACGCGTTCCTCCAGCACGGCGCAGGTCGGATTTCCGATGCGGGTATAGATGTTGCCGAAAGCCTGCAGGCCGAACAGCGAGGCGGCGTGCTCGACGTCGTCGAACACGAATGAGGTCGTCTGATAAATCGGCGTTGCGCGCGCGCCGGTGGTGGGATCGGGCTTGGCGCCGGCGTGAATCGAAAGCGTTGCAAAGCCCGGTGTGCGTTCGGCGTCGGCCATGGGTGCCCCATCCTGATGTTGTCCGCCGGCCGTTATTGGCTATTCGCGGACCGCAGCGCGATATAACGGGGAGGGCGGGCGCGCCGTCAAGGCGGCATCAATGCATAGGACCAAATAGAAACCGGCCTGCTAACCGGGGGTTACGCCATGGAAATTCATTCCGGCGGGGGTGCATCACTCAGCCGCTGTTTTCTTCGCCTTTTTGCGCGCGGTCGGTCGCGTCGGTTGCGCCGCCCTGTAAGGTGTCGTGCGCGAGCCCCATGCGTTGCACGCCTTTGCCAAACCCCTGCGCGCGTTTGGAGGTGAGCACGCGCGAATTGACCCCAATCCAGGAAATTTCCGACGACAGCCGTCCGTATTCGATTTTAGGGCAGCGGTTCATCACTACTTTCAGGCCGGCCGCCTCGGCGAGCCGGGCGGCCTCCTGATTGCGCACGATAAGCTGCATCCAGATCACCTGCGGCTTGGGAGTGAGCGTCAGCGCCTCCTGCACGACCGGCAGCGCGTGTTCGGATGCGCGGAAGATATCGACCATGTCCACCGGCTCGGGGATATCGGCGAGTTTGCCGTAAACTTTCTGTCCAAGAATTTCCTTGCCGGCCTGCCCCGGATTGACCGGGATCATACGATAGCCGCGCGTCAGCAGATATTTGAACACGAAATAGCTCGGCCGGTTGTCCTTCGGCGAAATGCCGACCACGGCGATGGTCTTCACGGTATTGAGAATGCCGCGGATGTAGCTGTCGGGATAAGAGTCGTGGTTCATTTCTTCTGCGCGTCGACGACCTGTTTGCAGGCGTCGGACAACTGGTCGTGCTGCTTGTTCAGGCAGGCGAGCACGCGCCCGTTGCCCGGCATGGTGCCCTTGCAGAATTTGTCGTAGTCGCCCTTGCAGGCGGCGCGTTGCGCGGCGGTGAAGTCCTGCGCGAGCGCGGCGTTAAGCGAAGCGAGGGTGAGTGCGGCGGCGACAAGCACAACGTGTTTCATCAGCGGTCTTCCCAGGTAGGATTACGTTTCTCGATGAAGGCGCAGATGCCTTCCTCGGCATCGCGCGCCATCATGTTCTCGGTCATCACTTCGGATGCGTAATTGTAGGCCTCGGCCAAGCTCAGCTCGGCCTGCCGGTAGAAGGCCTGCTTGCCGATCTTGAGCACATAGGACGATTTCGCCGCGATCTGCCGGGCGAGCGCGAGCGCGCTTTTGCGTTCTTCGCCGGGCGCGACCGCGCGATTGATCAGCCCGATACGAGCGGCGTCCCCGGCCGCGACCATGTCGCCGGTGAGCAGCATTTCCATGGCGTGTTTGCGCGAAACGTTACGCGACAGCGCCACCATCGGAGTAGAACAGAACAATCCGATGTCCACGCCCGGCGTAGCGAACTTCGCCGCCGAGGATGCGATGGCCAGATCGCAGCTCGCCACTAATTGGCAGCCGGCGGCGCTGGCGACGCCTTGCACGGCGGCGATCACCGGCTGCGGCAAATTAACGATCTGCTGCATCATGGCGCTGCAGGTGCTCATGATGTGTTTGAAATAGCCGCGGCCGCCATCCGCGTCGCTGCGCCGCGCGGTCAATTCCTTCAGGTCATGGCCGGCGCAGAAGGCCGGGCCGTTCGCCGCCAGCACCACCGCGCGCACGGCCTTGTCGGCAGCAATCGCGGTGAATGCGGCAGACAGTTCGTTGAGCAAGGCTTCCGACAGACTGTTGCGCGCCTGCGGACGATTGAGCAGGAGAATGGCGATTGCCCCATCACGCTCGCGCTTGAGCACTGGTGCGGGTGGCTCGCTGGCGCGAGCAGGCTGGGCGCTCATAGTTTTTGATCCGGCTTCGCTTTCGGCGCGATAGTTAAGCCGCGCCGCCATTATGGCAAGGATTGAAAAGACAGTTTGACGGTATTGCTGGCGCGTCTAAGAGGGAGACGCCGGGGCAACCGGCGTTTGGGGGCTCCATGCCTAAGCCAGCCATGTCGGCCGACGACATCGCAAAACTGCTGCACGCTGAATTCCCGCAGGCGTTTTATCCCGGCTGCGGCCACAGCATCGAGCGCGTGGGCTTCGGCGACGTGCGGGTGCGCTGGGCCTTCGACGAGGCGAGCTTGCGCCCGGGCGGCACGGTTTCCGGTCCGACCATGATGGAGCTCGCCGACTTCGCCATGTACGTCGCGGTTTTCTCGGCGATCGGGCCGCAACCGCTGGCGGTCACCACCAATCTCAACATCAATTTTCTGCGCAAGCCGACCCGGGCCGACCTGCTGGCCGACGCCCATTTGATGAAGGTCGGCAAACGGTTGGCGGTGGGCGAGGTCACCATCTATTCGGAGGGTACGGACGAGCCGGTGGCCCATGTCACCGCCACCTATTCG
>DAIMKK010000080.1:0-9268 GCA_036721745.1 Pseudolabrys sp.
ACGGTCGGCGGCGTGTTCGAAACCGGCTTCAACGACTATAACAACAAAGCGGTTGTTCCTCCGGCGACTTGGGTCGGTAATGCGGGCCACTACTTCGCCGCCGGCAACGCGGTCATCACCTTGCCGTGGAAACCGGTGCCTGACGTCACAATCTCGATCAATCCCGAGATCGGCTACGAATGGTACAGCGCTGGTGTGACCAACAATATGGGCTTTGTCTCTGACACCTACTGGGATGTCGGTCTCGACTTCAACTACAAGGCCATCACGCTCGATCTGCGTTACTGGGGCACGAACGTTAAGCCGGGTGTGGCTGGTATCGCGGGTCTTCCAAACCAGTGCCTTTATGGCGCCGCATTGGGTGGCAGCGCCAACATGTGCGGCGATCGCTTCGTAGCGACCTTGAAGTTCGACACCACTCTGTCGGCCCTCAAGTAATCTGATCGACTGCCTCTTTAGTTTCTACCGGCGGCGGCTCTTAACGAGCCGCCGCCTTTTTCTTTGAGCGCGCCACTTTGCTACGCCGCCGGCGTCAGGCTGCCCTCGCGCACCCAATAGCGGTCGCCTTCGCGGTCGAACGCCAGGCGGCGGCGGTGAAACGCGGCGAGCGTCGAGCGGTGACCGATCGACACGATGGTCGAAGCGGCAAGGCGTTGCTCTAGCAAGCGGTAGAGCGCGGCCTCGGACGGTTCGTCGAGCGAGGCGGTGGCCTCGTCCAGAAACAGATAGTCCGGCGCATGCAGCAGCGCGCGGACGATGCCGAGCCGCTGCTGCTCGCCGAGCGACAGCATACGGTTCCAATGTGCCTCTTCCTCGATGGGGGTGGCCAAGGCCGGCAAACCGACCGCAGCGAGAAGTTCGGCGACGCGGGCATCGTCGTATGTCCCGGGCGCCGCCGGATAAGTGACCGCGGCGGCCAAGGGCGCGATCGGGAAGTAAGGCCGCTGCGGCAGGATCATCAGCCGGGCATTTTTCGGGACCGTGATGGTGCCGGCGCCGAACGGCCAGATGCCGGCCAGCGCTCGGAACAGCGTGGACTTGCCGGAGCCGGACGGGCCGCTCACCAACACCCGCTCGCCCAGCCCGATCGAGAGGTCGTCAGCATTGACCAGCGGCACGCCGTTTGGCAGCCGCACCGCCAGGTCCTTGAACGAGACGGTGCCCGCTTCGCCGGCCGCGACGCCGATCACCGGCGGCGTTACCGCGACCGCGCGGGCGGTCGCCACCGACCGATCGAAGCCGGATAGCCGCTCGGTCACCGCGCGCCATTCCGCCAGATTGCGATAAAGGGTCACGAACACCGACAGCGCGTTCTGCACTTGCCCGAAGGCGTTGGCGGTCTGCATCAAGCCGCCGAGTTGGATGGCGTTGGCGAAATAAGCCGGGCTCACCATCACGAAGGGGACTACGACCGATGCTTGGGCATAGCTGGCGGTGAAGAAGGTGAGCTTCTTCTGCCGGGACATAATCGCGAGCCAATTGGCGACGACATTGCCGAAGCGCATCAACAGGCGGTCGCGCTCGGCCGGCTCGCCGTCGAGCAGCGCGATCTGTTCGGAGTTCTCGCGTACCCGCACCAGATTGAAGCGGAAGTCGGCTTCGTAGCGCTGCTGCTGGAAATTAAGCGCGATCAACGGGCGGCCGATCAGATGCGTGAGCGCGGTGCCGATGCAGGCGTAGATCAACGCCGCCCATAATAGGTAACCCGGAATGTCGAAGGCGATCCCGAACACGTGCAGCGGCGCCGCCGCCGACAGCGACCACAGAATGACCAGGAACGAGAATAGGGTGACGCAGGAGTTGAGCAGTTGCAGTCCGATGGCCAACGTCAACTGAATGAACTGTGAGATGTCCTCGGAAATGCGCTGGTCAGGATTGTCGGCGGCGTCGCCCAAAAGCTGCATGCGGTAGTGATTGGCGCCCTCCAGCCAATGATCGAGATAGCTCGCGGTCAGCCAGCGCCGCCAGCGGATCAGCAACCATTGATTGAGGTAGAGTTGATAGACGGCGAGCAAAATGAAGGCGGTCGCCAGCACGCAGAAATAGCCGAGCTGGTATACGAAGGCGTTCCAGTTGCGATCCTGCAGCGCATTGTAGAAGCGGGCGTTCCACTCGTTGATCAGCACCGATATGGCGACGATCGACAGTTCGATGCCGATCACCGCCGCCAACAGCAGGCGGCCCGGCCAGCGATCCTCGGAACGGAAATAGGGGCCGGCAATTCGCCAGACAGTGGCGAGCGTCGAGAAAATGCCTCTCACGGGCGGTCTCCTGTTACGGCTGGCTGCAGCCTTGGACGCATAATGGGTCGGCTATGGTGTACTCAGTCGTGGCATTGCTGCGGCGTGATATCGCATCTTCGCAGTGGGTGGGGAAACGAATCCATACCCAAAAAGTCGTTCAAACCCTTGATGTTACGTGCCTTTTATAGACGAAAGGCGATGGCCGGTGCGGTCGTCGGCAAAGCCTAACATCCTGGTTTCGACCAACATTTTTCGCGGATGAATCGCACCAGTCTTGCGTATTTTCGTGATCAGACATTAGTGTGGTCAACAAGGCAGACAAACGCACAAAAGTTTGCGGCATAGCTCAAAAAATCCACGGGAGGGTTGAAGATGAAAAATGAAATCCATTCGATGAAGCTTGACCGCCGTACGGTCATCAAGACTGCGATGGCGGCCGGTGTGGCGCAAATAGCGTCGCCTTTCGTCATCACCGCGCGCGCGGCCGACGCCATCAAAATCGGCATGGTGGACCCCCTGACCGGCGTCTATGCCGCGGTGGCGAATAATGAAGTGATCGGCGCCAAATTCGCCGTTGAGCAGATTAATGCCAAGGGCGGCGTGCTCGGGCGTCCCTTGGAATTGCTGGTCGAGGACTCCGCCAACGACGTTGGCACCGGGGTGCAGAAGACGCGCAAGCTGATCGAACGCGATCAGGTGCAGTTCATCATCGGCGACGTCAACTCCGGCATCGCCCAGGCCATGGCGCAGGTCACCGCCGAAAAGAAGGTGCTGCACGTCGTTTCCGGCGGCCACACCGACGGCATCACCGGCAAAGACTGCAAGTGGAACGTCTTTCGCGTCTGCAACACGACGCGCACTGAGGCCAACTCCGTTTCAGAGCTGCTGTTCACCAAGTACGGCAAGAAGTGGCATTTCATCACGCCGGACTATGCCTTCGGTCACACCTTGCAGGAGGCCGGCGCCGCCAACTTGAAGAAACTCGGTGGCACGATGACCGGCAACGAGCTCACGCCGCTCGGCACCACCGACTTCTCCGCTTATCTGATCAAAGCGCGCGCCGCCAACCCGGACGTGCTGCTGGTGCTGCCGCAGGGCTCCGACATGGTCAACTGCCTGAAGCAGATCGCCCAGTTCGGCATCGAAAAGCAGATCCATGTCGCCGGCTTGCAACAAGAGCTCGAGTCGCTCGAAGCGATGCCGCCTGAGGCGCGCGTCGGCATCTGGATGTTCGAGTGGTACTGGAAGCAGCCGGGCGTACCGCATGTCGAACAGTTCGTCGCCGACATCCGCAAGCGCAGCAACGGCAAGGTGCCGACGGCGCGCACTTGGTTCGGCTTCACCTCGGTGCAGACCTACGCGCTCGTCGCCAACCATGAAAAGACGCTCGACGCCGTCAAGCTCGCCAAGGCGCTCGGCAATCTCGAACTGCCGGCCGAGGTCAAGCTGCAGCCCAACAAATGCTATTACCGGGACGGCGATCACCAGTTGATGACCTCGTCCTTCGTCGGTGAAGCGCTGTCGAAACCGGCGGGCGATCCGGAAGACCTGTTCCGCGTCGATCATGTGCTCGCGGGCGACAAGGTCAATCCGCCGCAGAGCGACACCGGCTGTAAGCTGACTTGGCCCGCCTGACGTAAGGCCTATCCGTCGATCTCGCCCGGGGAGCTGTCATCGCTCCCCGGGTGTGCGATATTCCTACGCCCGTTGGCCCGCCCGAGTGTCGATCCATGTTTCAACTCCTGCTGTTCAACGTCACGAACGGATTGATCATCGGCGCCTTCTACGTGCTGATGGCGCTCGGCCTGTCTTTGATCCTCAACCTGAGCAATGTGATCAATTTCGCGCACGGCGGCTTCCTCGTGGTCGGCGGCTACATCGCCTACACGATCACACCCTATGTCGGTTTCTGGGGCGCGCTCTTGATCGCGCCGCCGCTTACCGCCGTCATCGGGCTGGCCACCGAACGGGTGCTGATCCGGCCGCTTTACGGGCGCGATCCGCTCTACAGCCTGCTGCTCACTTTCGGACTCGCTTTCATCTTGGAAGACGGCACGCGCTTTATCTGGGGCGCGCAGGGCAAACCGGTGACCGTACCGGCGATTCTGGCCCAACCTTTGAGCAATGAATTCTTCTTCATCACCGGTTACCGCCTGTTCATGGTGCTCGTGGTGATCGTCGCGGTCAGCGGGCTCTTCGCACTGTTGCGTTTCACCCGCCTCGGCATTCGCATCCGCGCCGGCACACTCGACCTCGAAACAGTATCGGCATTGGGCGTCAATGTGCGCACGCTGCGATCACTCAATTTTGCCGCCGGCATTTACCTGGCCGGACTTAGCGGCGTGCTGGCGGCCGGTCAGCTCGGTCTTGAGCCGACCATGGGCGCGGGGCTTCTGATGCCGAGCTTCATCGCCATCATCGTCGGCGGCGTCGGCAGTCTCACCGGCACGCTGCTGGGCGGCCTGCTGATCGGCGTGGCATCCGGCGTCACGGCGGTATTTTTGCCGGCCGCCAGCGAAGCGATCATGTACGTGCTGATGGCGGTGGTCTTGCTCATTCGCCCGCGTGGATTGCTGGGCGAAGAAGGCATGATGACATGACCGGCCGGGATAACGTCCGCAAGCTGATCGTGCTGGCATGCATCTGGGCGGCCTTGGTGTTCGCGCCCTATTGGATGCCGCCGCTCGGCGGTTACACGGCGCTCGGCACCCGCGTTCTCATCCTTGGGCTCGCCGCCATGTCGGTGAATTTTCTCTTGGGCTTCACCGGCGTGCTATCGTTCGGCCATGCCGCCTATTTCGGCCTCGGGGCCTATGGCGCAGGGTTGTCGTTGAAATTTTTGGCCCCGAGCACGCCGATTTCATTGTTGATGGGGATGCTGCTGGGCGGGCTCGCCGGCGCCATTCTCGGAACGCTCATCGTGCGCCGGCGTGGCGTCTATTTCGCGATGGTCACGATCGCGTTCGGTCAGGTGTTTTATTACATCGCGTTCCAGTGGAGTTCGCTGACCGGCGGCGACGACGGCCTGCGCGGCTTTTCCCGTCAGCCGCTCGACCTCGGGCTCTTTAAGATCGATATTTTATCGAATGCCGACAACTTCTATTTTTTCGTATTGTTCTGCTTTGCCATCATCGCGGCGGTCATGGGTTTCATTCTGCGCTCGCCGTTCGGCCGCACCATGCTCGCGATCCGCGAAAACGAACGGCGCGCCCGTTTCCTTGGCATCCCTGTGGAGCGTCATATCTGGATTGTCTTTACACTATCGTGTTTCTTCATGGGATTTGCCGGGGCGCTCTATGCGCTGCTGAATAATTTCGCCGATCCGAGGGGGCTGCATTTTAGCCAGTCCGGCGACTTCGTCATGATGGCGGTGATGGGCGGCATGCGCAGCTTTTGGGGACCGCTGCTCGGCGCTGCCGTCTTCGTCGTCCTGCAAGACTATCTTTCGAGTATTACCGTCAATTGGATGTCGTTTGTCGGATTGTTGTTTGTGCTCGTAGTGCTGTTCTTTCCACGCGGGTTGCTCGGCGTCATCCGGCGAAAGCTCGTGTCATGACCCTTCTGCGCGTCAACAACGTGTCCAAGCATTTCGGCAGCCTGATCGCCGTCGACGACATCTCGATGACGGTCGAGCCTGGCGAATTGCGCGCCGTGATCGGCCCCAACGGCGCCGGCAAAACCACATTTTTCAACATGATCAGCGGCTTTCTGACGCCGACCTCGGGCCGCATCGTGTTCGACGGCGAAGACATCACCTCGGTGCTGCCCGCCCGCCGGGTGTGGCGCGGCATCGCCCGCACCTTCCAGATCACGGAAGTGTTTCCCGAGCTGACGGTGCGTGAAAATCTCCGCATTGCGGTCGAGAGCGCCAGCGGCTTTCGCTTGCGCTTTTGGCAATCGCACGCCGAAGACGGCGAGGTTAGAGCGCGAGTCATCGATTTGTTGAAGGTGAGCGGCCTGACCGAAAAAGCCGATCGGCTGGTCGGTGAGCTCGCGCACGGCGACCAACGCGCGACCGAGATCATGATGGCGCTGGCGCTCAAGCCGCGGCTCTTGCTACTCGATGAGCCGACCGCCGGAATGGGCGACCAGGAAACTTACGACATCACGCAGTTGATCCGAAAGCTGCATCGCGACCAGAAACTGACCATTGTGCTGATCGAGCATGACATGCGCGTCGTCTTTCATCTCGCCGACCGCATCATGGTGCTGGCAGAAGGCAAGATGCTGGCCGAGGGCACGCCGAAGGAGATCGCCGCCAACGAAGCGGTGCAGGCGGCCTATCTGGGGAAGGCAGCGGCATGAACGGCGATGCCAAAACAGGCTTGGCGCTCGAGGCGGAAGGCCTACACACTTATTACGGCAAGAGCCACATCCTGCACGGCGTCGGCCTGGAAGTGCGCGAGGGCGAAATCGTCACGCTGTTGGGACGTAACGGCGCGGGCAAGACCACGACGCTGCGAAGTCTTGTCGGCTTGACCCACGCGCGCGAAGGCGCGGTGCATATTTTCGGCCATGCCACCACCGATTGGCAGCCTTATCGGATTGCCGCGCTCGGTGTCGGTTACGTGCCGGAGGGGCGGCGCATCTTCGCCAACCTGACGGTCGAGGAAAACCTGAAAGTGCCGCTCGAGCGGCCCGGACCGTGGACGGTCGCGCGCATCTATGAGCTGTTTCCGCGCTTGGCGCAGCGCAAGACCAACAAGGGCCGGCAGCTTTCCGGTGGCGAGCAGGAAATGTTGGCGATTGCGCGTGCGCTGCTCTTGAACCCGAAGCTGTTGTTGCTCGACGAGCCGAGCCAAGGCCTCGCGCCCTTGATCGTTCAGGAAGTGTTCAAGGTCGTAACGTCGGCGCGCCAGCAGGGCATTTCGGTGCTGCTGGTCGAGCAGAACGTGCGGGCCGCGGTCGAAATCGCCGACCGCGCCTATGTGTTGGACGACGGCAAGGTCGTTTATTCCGGCCCCGCCGCCGAATTCGCCAAGGATGAAGAGCGCGTGCGTGCGCTCGCCGGCGCCAGCGCCGAGGAATGGGAGCCGAACGGCTCTCCCGCTTAATTTTTGAGCGAGGACGAACGAAATTGTCGGATGCAGGCCTGGCAGTCCTGTCGGCGACCGAGGCGGCCGCCGAATTGGCTCGCGGCGCGATTTTGGCCGAGGCCTATACCCGCGCCTGTCTCGATCGCATCTCCACGCTTGAAGGCGACGTGCATGCCTTCATCCACCTCGATCCCGCCTATGCGCTGTCGCAAGCGCGCGCCCTCGACGAGCGCCGCCGTAACGGGCAGCCGACCGGACAGCTGCACGGCGTGCCGGTCGGTATCAAAGACATTTTCGACACGGCCGACTATCCGGCCGAATGCGGTTCGCCGTTGTTCAAGGGCCGCCGGCCGGTGCGCGATTGCGCGGCGGTGGCGCGCCTGCGCGCGGCCGGAGTGGTGATTATCGGCAAGACGGTGACCACCGAGTGCGCCTATTTTCATCCCGGAGCGACGCGCAATCCACACGATCTTGCTCGCACGCCCGGCGGCTCGTCCTCCGGCTCGGCGGCGGCCGTGGCCGCCGGCATGATTCCGCTGGCGATCGGTTCGCAGACCAACGGCTCGGTGATCCGGCCCGCGTCGTTTTGCGGCGTCTATGGCGTCAAGCCGACGCATGGGACGATCTCGCGTCACGGTGCGCTGATTTTGTCCCTCGCGCTCGACCATGTCGGCGTGTTCGCTCGCTCGCTCGCCGATTGCGCGCTCATCCTTGATGTGCTCGCCGGCTACGACGCCGAGGACCCCGACAGCCGGCCATCGGCGTCGCCCGAATTCCGCGTGACGGCGGCGGACAAGCCGCCATCGCCGCCGCGGCTCGCCTTCGTGCGCACGCCGGTTTGGGATAAGGCGGATGCCGAAGCTCGCGCGGCATTCGAAGCGCTCGCGAAACGGCTGGGCGATGCCGTGAAACCTGTCGAATTGCCGGAAACGTTCGCCGCTGCCTGGGCCGACCAGCGCGTCATCATGTACACCGACATGGCGCACAATTTCGGTGCGCTGGTCGAGCGCGGCGGCGATGCGTCGAGCCAGCAGCTGCGCGATCTCGTCGCCGAAGGCCGCCAGACCAATGCGCTGCGTTATCTGGCGGCGCGCGACGGCGCGTTGCGTTACCGCGCGGGGCTCGCCGACATCTTGAAAGACTATGACGCGATCCTGACGCCATCGGCGCCCGGCATGGCGCCGAAAGGCATGGCCACCGGCAATCCGGCGTTCAACACATTGTGGACATTGACCGGGCTGCCGGCGGTGTCGCTGCCGCTGCTGAAAGGCGAAGGTGGCATGCCGATCGGCGTGCAGCTTGTCGGGGCCTTCGGCGACGACGCGCGGCTGCTGCGCACGGCGAATTGGCTCTCCGGCAAGTTCTCCGGCGCCTGAGGGCTCACGCTCTTGGCGGCGCGCCGAGATTTTCCTTGAAGAAAGCGATGGTGCGGCTCCAGGCCAGATCGGCGGCCGGCTTGTCGTAGCGGTTGCCGGTGTCGTTGTTGAAGGCGTGATTGACGTTCGGATAGACGTTAATGGTGTAGCGCTTGTTGTTGGCCTTGAGCGCGGCCTCATAGGCCGGGATGCCGGCGTTGATGCGCTGGTCGAGCCCGGCATAGTGCAGCAGTAGCGGCGCCTGGATCGATTTCACTTGCTCCGCCGGCGGTTGCGCGCCGTAATAGGCGACGCCGGCCTTCAGGTCGGGCGAAAGCACGGCGATACGATTGACCATGCCGCCGCCCCAGCAGAAGCCGACGGCGCCGACCTTGCCGGTCGACTCGGCATGACGTTCCAGAAACGGCACCGCCGCGGCGGTGCGGTGCGCGGTTTCCTCGGCGTTGAGCGTGCCGATCATGTCGCGGGCCTTGTCCTCGTCCGCCGGCGTGCCGCCGAGCGGCGAGAGCATGTCAACCGCAAGGCTAAGGAAACCTTCGAGCGCGATGCGGCGCGCGACGTCCTGGATATGCGGGTTGAGCCCGCGGTTTTCGTGGATGACGATCACCGCCGG
>DAIMKK010000081.1:0-9265 GCA_036721745.1 Pseudolabrys sp.
CGCCTCATGCTCCGAAAACTCTGTAATCCTTGATGAAGTGTTGGGACGGACTCTAGGACATGCAGTATATGAGGCATGTCGCTTAATGTAGCGTCATGATGACTAGACTATATCGCATGTATAAATCAGATAAATAATTTATTAACCGTGATTTTCTTCACTAAATAACTTGTTAACTACAGCGTATATCCATCTGAATACCCTATGTTTCTTTGGTTGTATTAACTCCCATGCAAGAAATCGCTGGTAAAACGGTCGACATGGTCCAGAAGAGTCCGGAGCAAATCCGGTCTCCTGGATCAGCTCAGACAGCCACGTGTGGATCTTAGGAGCTACCCAAATGAAAAACCTCTTCGTGCGTTTCGTGAAGAACGAATCCGGCGCCACCGCCATCGAGTACGGCCTCATCGCGGCGGGCATTTCGGTCGCGATCATCGCGGTCGTGAACGGCCTCGGCAGCAACCTGAACACCAAATTCAACAGCATCTCGACCCAGCTCAAGTAATCGAGCGCGGCGACAGCGTAATAAAGGCTCCGGCCAGTCGCCGGAGCCTTTTCGTTTTGGCTGCGGTTGACCGGCATTAAATGTTTCGTGCGCTAACCGAACCGCAATCTTGTACGGCGTAGTTTGACGCGGAGGCAGGCGATTCACGCGCAAGGACAACGTTCATGCTGACCGACATTATCAGGCTCTTGCTGTTCCCTGCCCTGATGGCGTTTGCGGCCTCGAGCGATCTTCTGACGATGACCATCTCGAACCGGCTTTCGTTGGCGCTGGCCGGCTGCTTTTTCCTGCTCACCATCATCACCGGCATGAGTTTGGCGGCCATCGGCATGCATTTGGCCGCTGCCGCGCTGGTGCTGACGATTTCATTTGGCTTCTTTTCAATGGGCTGGATCGGGGGCGGCGATGCCAAGCTGACGGCCGCGACAGCACTTTGGTTCGGTTTCGACTTTTTGCTGGACTATCTGGTCTATGCTTCGCTGTTCGGCGGCGTGCTGACGGTGCTGCTGATCCAGTTCCGGCGTCTACCGCTGCCGGCGCCGCTTGCCCGCCAGCCTTGGATTCTCCGCCTGCATGAAACCGGCGGTGGCGTGCCCTATGGCATTGCCCTCGCTGCCGCCGCGCTCACCGTCTATCCCAAAACCGGTTGGATGCCCGCGTTCGGCATTTGAAGCCCCGACTTGCGGCGCAAGACAATATTAACTCGATTTAGATACCGCTGCTTAACCATACCTTGACCTTTAGCTGTTGAAATCCAGGGCAAGCGGTCGCACTGGCCGCCATGTCGATTACGCGGCCGACTCGGCCGCCATATAATGGTGAGAGTGAAGCGTATGAAAGCTGCGCGTCTATTAGTCCTAACCGTCGCCATCGCAGCGGGTGGTGTTGCCGCCATGCTGGCCGGCCGTTCGGAAAAGCAGCCGCAGGTCAACGCGCCGGCATCTCAGATCGCCACGGTCGACGTTCTTGTCGCAAAATCCGATATCAGCATGGGTCAAACGGTTTCGCCCGGCGACGTGCGCTGGCAGGAATGGCCAGCCAGTGCGGCAACCGGAAATTTCATCCGCAGATCCGATACGCCAAACGCGGTCGAATCGCTCGCCGGGTCCATCGCCCGCTATCCATTCGTCAATGGCGAACCGATCCGCGAGGCCAAGCTTGTCAACGCTAAAGGCTCCGGATTCATGGCCGCGATCCTGCCGTCCGGCATGCGCGCCATTTCCACGCAAATCTCGCCGGAAACCGGCGCCGGCGGATTCATCCTGCCGAACGATCACGTGGACGTCATCCTGACGCGCCGCGACCGCGACGCTGAAAAAGCAGCGGGCGGCGACACGTACAGTAGCGAAATCGTCCTCACCAATATCCGCGTGCTGGCAATCGACCAGAATGTTCAGGAAAAAGATGGCCAAAAAGTCGTGGTCGGCAAAACCGCGACGCTTGCATTGACGCCAAGTCAGACCGAAACGTTGGCGGTCTCCCAGCAGCTCGGCACGCTGTCGCTGGCATTGCGCAGTATCACCGACGCGAGCCGCGACGAGCCGCAAACAGATGAACCTAAACGCAAAAGTGGCGTGAACATCGTCCGTTTTGGCGTGGGCACGATGACGACACCGAAATGATCGAGCGAGGGAAAACGGGGACATGGCGATAACGATTTCAATCCGCGTTGCCGCGCTGACGGCACTTGTTATAGGTACAGGCCTTGCGCCATCGGCCCAGCTATCGGCGGCCGACAGACCCACGTCGGTGATTCAGGTCGCGGCGAGCGAGGCGACCTCGCGCTTCATTGCGCTCGGCATCGGCAAGTCGGTCGCCATCGACCTGCCGGCCGACATCAAAGACGTGCTGGTTGCTGATCCCAAGATCGCCAACGCGGTGGTCCGCTCCTCGCGCCGCGTCTACATGATCGGCGTCACAATCGGGCAGACCAACATCTTTTTCTTCGACGCCAACGGCAAGCAGATTGCCGGCTTTGACATCGCCGTCACGCGCGATCTCAACGGCGTGCGCGCCGCGCTCAGGCAGTCGATGCCAAACTCCGACATCCGCATTGAAGGCGTCGGCGACGGCATCATGTTGTCTGGCAGCGCCGCCAGTGCCGCCGAATCGCAGCAGGCCTACGATCTCGCCACTCGGTTGGCCGGCGATGGCGCCAAGGTGGTCAACGGCATTTCCGTTCGCGGGCGCGATCAAGTCATGCTCAAGGTGACGGTCGCCGAAGTGGCCCGCGACGTAATCAAGCAACTCGGTGTTGACCTTTCCGGCAGTTTAAATTGGGGCGCCGCCGTTGTGAACTTCAATACGCAAAATGCCTTCTCCGCCAGCGGTACGACGCCCAATAATCTTTTCAACTTTATGGGGAAGAATATTAATGCGACGCTGCGGGCGATGGACAGCGCCGGAGTAACGCGCGTGCTGGCCGAACCCAATTTGACTGCGATCTCCGGTGAAACCGCGCACTTCATGGCCGGCGGCGAAGTCCCGATCCCCAACGGGGTGACGTGCAACAACAGCGGCTCGGTCTGCCAACCGCAGATTCTTTTTAAGCAGTTCGGCGTGAGCCTGATCTTTACACCAGTGGTGCTATCGGAAGGGCGCATTAGCCTCAAGGTTATGACCGAGGTGTCGAACCTGTCGACGCAAGACTCTATAACCATTTCAGGTCAAAACGTTCCCTCGATCCAAACCCGGCGCGCCGAGACCACGGTCGAAATACCGTCCGGCGGATCATTGGCCATGGCTGGTATGATTCAGGAGCAGACCAAACAGGCGATCAACGGCGTCCCTGGCCTGATGCAGTTGCCGGTCCTCGGCACTCTGTTCAGAAGCCGCGATTACATCAATAACCAAACTGAATTGATGGTTCTTGTCACGCCCTATGTAGTGCGCGCCGTGGCGCAGAAGCAATTGTCACGGCCCGACGATGGCTTCGCCGATCCCAATGATCCTCAATCTGACCTGATGGGACGCCTCAATCGCATTTACGGGGCCTCCGGTAAGCCCAGGTTGCCGCAGGAATACCACGGCAAATACGGATTCATTCTCGATTGAGCGGCATGAGGAGACGGTCGATGATATCCTTTCTAACAGCGATTGTCGAACGTCAAGGCGCTGCGGCGCTACGCGTATTGGCAATCATTGGTCTCGCTACCTCGTTGGGCGGCTGCTACACCCAACGCGTCGCACAAGAAGCATATCCAAATGACTACCGTGAGCGCCATCCGATCACCCTGAAGGAACACGAGCGCACCGTCGAAATTTTCCTCGGCCGAAATCGCGGCGGGCTCACCCCTAGCCAGCGCGCCGACGTGCTTTCATTCGCCCAAATGTGGCGGCTCGAGGCTACCAGCGGCATCATAATGGACGTCCCGCATGGCCGAATTATCAACCGCGCCGCCGCTGATTCCATGCGCGAGGTGAAATCGATTTTTGCCGCTTCCGGCGTGCCGCGCAATGCACTCTATGTGCGCCCTTATAACGCGTCGAGTTTCACGCTTGCGAGCATCAAGATCAATTACGCTAAGATCGCCGCCACTGCCGGCCCATGCGGTCTTTGGCCGCACGATTTGGGACCGAGCTACGAGCATACGCCGGTCTACATCGAGAATCGTCCATATTGGAATCTCGGCTGCGCCAGCCAGCGCAATCTCGCCGCCATGGTCGACAATCCCGCCGATCTAGTGCAACCGCGCGGCGAAGCGCCGGCCTATTCGCCACGCCGCTCGGTGGCGATCGACAAGTACCGCAAAGGTGAAAGTCCGTCCGGCAAATACGATGGCTACGACACCGGCAAGATCAGTGATCTCGCAAAATGATAAAGCACGCTCAACAAGTTTCAGTCGCCGAAAACGAGTCGAAGTCGGCCGCCCTGACCGCCGACGACCACATCGGACAAGCGCCGCGGATCGCAATCCAGGCCTTCTGCGAGACCGTTGAAACCGCTGCCGCCGTGCAGGCCGCTGGCGAAGACCGTCGCCTCGGCAAGGCCCATGTTAAAATCCAGATGGGCGGCGTCGTCGCTGCGGCCGAGGCCTATCGCAACTCTCCGACGCCAAACGTCATCGTGATCGAATCGGAAAATCATTCCGACGAAATCCTGCGCGGTCTCGACCAACTCGCTGAAGTCTGCGATGCCGGTACGCGGCTGGTCGTGATAGGCCGGGTCAACGACGTGACGCTCTATCGCGAGCTGACGCGGCGCGGTGTGAGCGACTATCTGATCGCGCCGGTCGGAACAGTCGACATCGTGCGCGCGATTTGCGGACTGTTTTCAGCGCCAGATGCCAAACCGCTCGGCCGCGTCATCGCCGTAGTCGGCGCCAAGGGTGGCGTTGGCGCTTCCACCGTCGCGCATAATGTCGGTTGGGCGATCGCACGCGATCTCACGCTCGATTCAGTTGTGACCGATCTCGACCTTGCCTTCGGCACCGCCGGCCTCGACTACAATCAGGACCCGCCGCAAGGCATCGCCGACGCGGTGTTCTCTCCAGACCGCGTCGATCGCTCCTTCGTCGACCGTCTGCTATCCAAGTGCACCGATCATTTGAGTCTGCTGGCCGCACCGGCGACGCTCGATCGGGTCTACGATTTCGGCGCCGACGCCTTCGATCCGATCCTCGATTCGCTGCGCAGCACGATCCCCTGCGTCGTGCTAGACGTTCCGCACGTGTGGTCCGGCTGGACCAAACGGCTGCTGGTCGGGGCCGACGAGATCTTGGTAGTTGCCGGCCCCGATCTTGCCAACCTGCGCAACGCCAAGAACATGGTCGATCTCCTGCGCGCCGCGCGGCCGAACGACCACCGCCCATATTACTGCCTCAATCAGGTCGGCGTGCCGAAGCGGCCGGAGATCACGCCGGCGGATTTTGCCAAAGCGCTGGAAGATCAGCCGCTCGCGGTAATCCCGTTCGAACCGCAGATATTTGGAACCGCCGCCAACAACGGCCAGATGATCGCCGAGGTGTCGTCCAACCATAAGACGGCGGAAATCTTCCGCCAATTCGCGCAGGTGCTGACCGGGCGCGCCGAGGCAAAACGATCCCGCGGCGGCCTGCTGACTCCCTTGCTCGCCAAACTGATGAAGCGATCGAGCTGACATTGTTCGGAGACTTTTCTCGTGTTCGGTAGGCGGAGCGGAACATCTGAGGCGCGCATTGCGGTCCCGGCGGCGCCGGATGCCGCGCCAGCACAAACGGGCGCAGTGCCGAAGCCGGCCTCTGGCGCGTCGATGGAAACCGGCCGTGCGCCGATTCCGTCAGACGGACTGGGCGCGCCGCTGGTTTCGGCGCCGAACCCCACTCGCGCGCCCTCGGCGGTCAATACAATCCCGACGTCGGTCGACTCCCGCCGTTCGGAAACCTATTACGAGGTCAAGGGCATTATTTTCAGCGCGCTAATCGAGGCGATCGATCTGGCGCAGCTCGCGCGGCTCGATGCCGACAGCGCGCGTGAGGAAATCCGCGACATCGTCAACGAGATCATCGCGATTAAGAATATCGTGATGTCGATCTCCGAGCAGGAAGAACTGCTCGACGATATCTGCAACGACGTATTAGGCTTTGGCCCGCTCGAACCGCTGCTCTCGCGCGACGACATCTCCGACATCATGGTGAACGGCTCCGGTACTGTCTACATCGAAGTCAAAGGCAAAATTCAAAAAACCGGCATCCGCTTCCGCGATAACCAGCAGCTGCTCAATATCTGTCAGCGCATCGTTAGCCAGATCGGACGCCGGGTCGACGAATCCTCACCAATCTGCGACGCGCGCTTGCCGGATGGTTCGCGCGTTAACGCCATCGTGCCGCCGCTGGCGATCGATGGTCCTGCGCTTACCATCCGCAAATTCAAAAAGGACAAGCTGACGCTCGCTCAGCTAGTCAAGTACGCCACCGTCACCGAGCAGGGCGCCGAAATCCTGCGCATCATAGGCCGCAGTCGGGTCAACACGCTGGTGTCCGGCGGCACCGGTTCGGGCAAGACCACACTGCTCAACTGCCTCACCCAATTCATCGACGACGACGAGCGCATCATTACCTGCGAAGACGCTGCCGAATTGCAGCTGCAACAGCCGCACGTGGTGCGTCTGGAAACGCGACCGCCCAACCTGGAAGGCGAGGGGCAGGTCACAATGCGTGACTTGGTGCGGAACTGCCTGCGCATGCGGCCGGAACGCATAATCGTCGGCGAAGTGCGCGGACCCGAGGCGTTCGACCTGCTGCAGGCCATGAACACAGGCCACGATGGCTCAATGGGCACGCTGCACGCCAATAATCCGCGCGAGGCGCTCCAACGCCTGGAATCGATGATCACCATGGGCGGCTTTTCGCTGCCCTCGCGCACCATTCGCGAGATGCTTACCGCCTCTATCGACGTAGTGATCCAGACCGCCCGCCTGCGTGACGGCACGCGCAAGGTCACCCACATCACCGAGGTGATGGGGATGGAAGGCGACGTCATTATCACCCAGGACCTGTTCGTCTTCGACATGACCGGCGAGGACGCGCAAGGCAATATCCTCGGCCGCCATCGCTCGACCGGCATCGGCCGGCCGCGCTTCTGGGATCGCGCCCGCTACTACGGCGAGGAAAAGCGCCTGGCGGCCGCGCTCGACGCCGCGGAAGCGGTCAACAACGCCGCGCGGGCCTAAGTCGGGGGAAACATGCAAACGATCGCCCTGGTCTTTCTGGCGTCCATCGCATTTGGCGGCGTGGCCTGGGTTTTCGTCTATCCGATCCTGTCCGGCGAGCGACAAGCCGAGCAGCGCATGGCCATCGTCGCCAAAACGGAGCCGACGGCACGCGCCACGCGTGGGCAACAGAAGTCCCGCCGCGATATCATTGAATCCGCACTCAAGGAATTCGACGAGCGCCACAAGAAAAGCAAACGCTTGCCGCTCTCGGTACGAATCGCGCAGGCCGGTTTATCCTGGTCGAAGCGGCAATTCTTCCTTATTTCGATTGGCACGGGAATGGGGATGTTTGTATTCGGCATGTTTACCGGCGGCGGCTTCATCGTCGCCAGCATGCTCGGCCTTGCCGGCTCGCTCGGTCTGCCGCGCTGGATATTGTCTTTTTTGAAGAAGAGGCGCGAGAAAAAATTTCTCGAGGCGTTTCCGGACGCGGTCGACATCATCGTGCGCGGCGTCAAGGCCGGCCTGCCGCTGCACGACTGCATGAAGATGATCACGATCGAGGCGTCGGAGCCAGTGAAGTCCGAATTCCGCGCCATCGTCGAAACCCAAGCCATCGGCATGCCTCTGGGCGAGGCCTGCAGCAAACTTTACGAGCGGATGCCCGTGCCGGAAGCGAATTTCTTCGGCATCGTAGTCTCGATCCAGCAGAGGTCGGGCGGCAATCTCGCGGAAGCACTCGGCAATCTGTCGCGAGTGCTGCGCGACCGCAAGAAAATGAAGGGCAAAATCCAAGCGATGTCGCAGGAAGCGAAGGCGTCGGCCGGCATAATCGGCGCGCTGCCGGTCGCAGTGATGACGATGGTCTACATCACTAGCCCGCAATACATCTCGCTGCTTTGGACCGAACCGCTCGGCCGCGCGATGCTCGCCGCCTCCGTCCTTTGGATGTCGATGGGCGTAATGGTAATGAAGAAAATGATCAATTTTGATTTCTAACGCACGATTCCGAGAGGTGGATAGTTTTCGGAAAATATGCGTTTCGTAACGAGGTAGGATACCGATGGTCGACTTTCTGATCGATTCGATCAATGTCAGGACACTGACGATGATGAGCGCCGCGATCGCTGCGATCGCCACTGTCTTGACCCTTTCGATGCCCATGTTGTTCGCCGATTCGCTCGGTAAGCGCATGAAGGCAGTCGCGATCGAGCGCGAGAAAATTCGTCAGCGCGAACGTGAGCGCATGGCGCAGGCGCAGCAGAAGATCAATCTGCGCCCATCTGCGAAGCAATCCATTCAGGCGATCGTCGACCGCTTCAATCTAAAAAAATGGGTCGGGCAAGAACAGGCGCGGCACAAACTGGTGCAGGCCGGCTATCGTGGTCAGGCGCCCTACATTACCTATTTGTTCTTTCGCATGGTGACGCCGGCCGCGGCTGCGTTGTTCGCCGCAGTCTATCTATTTGTCTTGGTCGATTTACACCAGCCGACGATCGTCAAGCTCGGCATTTGCATTGCTGCCGCCTATATCGGCATGCATGCACCGCTGATCTTCCTTAAGAACCTAATCGCGCGCCGCCAATTGTCGATCAAACGTGCATTCCCAGACACGCTCGATTTGCTTCTGATCTGCGTGGAATCCGGCATGTCAATCGAGGCTGCGTTCAAAAAGGTGAGCGACGAAGTCGGCTCGCAATCGGTAGCGCTAGCCGAGGAACTCATGCTTACTAACGCGGAACTATCCTATCTGCCGGACCGCCGCCAGGCCTACGAGAATCTCGCCACGCGCACTGACTTGGCTGGCGTGAAATCTGTTTGTATGGCATTGCAGCAAGCGGAGCGTTACGGCACGCCGCTGGCGAACATGCTGCGCGTGATGGCGCAGGAAAGCCGCGACATGCGCATGGCGGAAGCCGAGAAGAAGGCCGCCGGCCTGCCGCCGAAGCTGACCGTGCCGATGATCTTGTTCTTCCTGCCGGTGCTGTTTATCGTCATTCTCGGCCCGGCCGCGATCAAGGTCATGGCCTTGCGGTGACGCCGGCAGCCGCGTGGCGATCAAGCAATCAAATTTATTAGCATTTGAGGGATGTCTGGGGGAGACGCGTCACTTTTTTATAAGGACATTT
>DAIMKK010000082.1:0-9256 GCA_036721745.1 Pseudolabrys sp.
GCCGCGGTGCGCACGGTGGAGACACGGCCGCCGCATTCCATGCACGCCTATTTCCTGCTGCCGGGCGATCCCAAGGTTCCGATCATCTACGACGTCGATCGCATCCGTGACGGCAAGAGCTTCACCACAAGGCGCGTCACCGCGCGCCAGCACGGCCATCCGATCTTTTCCATGCTGGTGTCGTTTCACATCGATGAGCCAGGGCTCGAGCACCAGGCGAAAATGCCGGACGTGCCGCCGCCGGAAAGTCTGCCGAGCGAAGCGGAAATTCGCGAGAAGATTCTCCCGACCATGCCCGATCCGGTTCGGCGCTATTACGAGCGCGAGCGGCCGATCGAATTGCGGCCGGTCGAGTTCGAACGCTATCTCGGCAAGAAATATCCCGACGGCCGGTTTAACCTTTGGATGCGCACCACCGGCCGGCTACCGGACGATCGGGCGATTCATCAATGCGTGCTGGCCTACGCCTCCGACATGGGGCTGCTCGACACCGCGCTGGTGCCGCACGGGCGCACGCTGTTCGAAAAGGAATTCATGGCCGCCAGCCTCGATCATGCGCTTTGGCTGCATCGGCCGTTCCGCGCCGACGATTGGCTGCTCTACGCGCAGGATTCGCCCAACCTGCACGGCTCGCGCGGCTTCTCACGTGGGCTGATATTTACGCGCGACGGCGGGCTGGTTGCCTCGGTGGCGCAGGAAGGTCTGGTACGCCAGCGGCGCGCACCTTAACAGCGCATGATCCCGAAAAGTGGACATCGTTTTTCGAAAAAGATCATGCTCCAAGAAAAATCAATATGAAGAGATCGTTCGCTGCGTTTGTCTTTCTGATTTTGACGTTGACGGCTGCGTTCGCCGCCTCCGGCAGGCAGCCGGCGCCGCCCGGCTCGTTTCCTGGCGCGCCGGCGCAATTCACGCATTTCTCCGCCGCCGAACTCGCGCGCGGATTTATCGCGCTGTCATTCGGCTCAGATCTGCGCATCGGCGCGCCGCCGCGCGGCATCCGCCGCTTCGACCATCAGATCCGCCTCGCCGTGATCGGCGGCGGCAGCGTCGATCGCGTGGCGGCGATGCAAAAGATTGTCGATGAATACGCCGAGAAGATCCCCAACTTGCGCCTGAGCATCGCGGCCGCCGCGGCCGGCGCCGATATCGAGGTGCGGCTGATCGATGAAAAAGATTTCACATCCGCGCTGCGGGCCGCGTTCGGCGCCAGGATCACCAGGACCTTCGTCGCGCGCACCGATCCGCAATGCATGACCAGCGTGAAATCGAGTGCCGACGGCGGCATCGTGCGCGCAGTCTCCTTCATCATCGTTGACAAGGGCGACGACGTCTTTCTTGACTGCGCTTATCACGAGCTGCTGCACGCCCTCGGCCTGTCGAACCACGACCAGCACAATCCATGGACCTCGCTCAACCAGAAACGCATGGTCGGCTACCTGTCGGTTTACGATCGCGCCCTGCTCACTTTGCTGTACGACCCGCGCGTCCAGCCCGGCATGACCGCCAGGCGCGCGCGCGCCGGGCTGCCGCACCTTATCCAGGACCTCGGCCTCGCCACCAACGTCCAGGCCAAATAAGACAGCAAATCTGTCCTAAAATGCCTCTTCATACGGCGAATGCCTTTGGACACGGCAATAATGCCGCTTAATTTTTGGCCCGGCTGTCGATACGCTAGGCAAATACTCCCCGCCGGCAGCCGCCGGCTGGGTTTTCGCCATCTCCGGTGCGTGATTACGAAAAGGCCTGCCCCCCAATTTAGTCAAGGGCGAAGCCCGGCTTTCGGACTAGATCAGGCGCCATCGAACGTCTTTGCCGGGAAGGAAAATCATGAAGCTGGTCATCGTGGTCATCAAACCGTTCAAGCTCGACGAGGTGCGCGACGCCCTCACCCGCCTCGGCGTTCACGGCATGACCGTGAACGAGGTCAAGGGTTATGGGCGGCAGAAGGGTCACATGGAGATTTATCGCGGCGCCGAATACGCGGTGAATTTCCTGCCCAAGCTGCGCCTCGAGATCGCAGTCGCTAGCGAGCAACTCGATCAGGTGATGGAGGCGATCGCCGCCGCCGCCAAGACCGGGCAGATCGGCGACGGAAAAATCTTCGTTACGCCGCTCGAGCACGCCATGCGCATCCGCACCGGCGAGACCGGCGACGACGCGCTTTAGTAATTCAAGACCGGGGGACATGAAATGACATGGGCGCAATCACGCCTCGCAGTGGCGGCGACCGCGATACCAGCAATACTCATCGCGTCACCTGCCTTCGCGCAAGCCACTAAGATCGATGCCGCCGACACGGCCTGGATGTTGGGCGCCACCGGCCTCGTGCTGATGATGACGATTCCGGGCCTCGCGTTGTTCTATGCCGGAATGGTGCGCAAGAAGAACGTGCTCGCCACCATGGCGCAGTGCATGGCCGCGACATTTTTGGTTTCCATCCTGTGGGTTGTCATCGGCTACTCGCTCACCTTCACCGGCGACGGCGCCTATATCGGTACGCTCGATCGAATATTCCTGCGTGGCTTGACACTCGATTCGATTTCGCCGCTCGCCAAGACCATCCCCGAAAGCCTGTTCATGATCTATCAGATGACGTTCGCTATCATCACGGTGGCGCTGGTGGCGGGCTCGGTCGCGGATCGTATGCGATTCTCCGCATTTCTGTTGTTCTGCGTATTCTGGCTGCTGCTGGTCTATGTGCCAATCGCACATTGGGTCTGGGGCGGCGGCTTCCTTGGTAGCTACGGCGTGATCGATTTCGCCGGCGGACTGGTGGTGCATCTCAACGCTGGTGTCGCCGGATTGGTCGCGGCCTATGTTGTCGGCAAGCGGCGCGGTTATGGTAGCGAAAATCTTTCACCGCACGATCTCACGCTGGCGGTGATCGGCACCGGCCTGTTGTGGGTTGGCTGGTTCGGCTTCAATGGCGGCTCGGCATTGGGCGCCAATTCACGCGCAGCCATGGCGATCACCTCGACGCATCTCGCGGCCAGCGCCGGCGCCTTCACCTGGATGGCGCTGGAGTGGTGGATGCGCGGCAAACCATCGGTGCTCGGCATGATCTCGGGCGCGGTGGCCGGGCTCGGCACCATCACGCCGGCCTCCGGCTTCGTGCTGCCGATGCAAGCCGTGCTGATCGGCCTGATCGCCGGCGCAGTCTGCTTCTGGGCCTGCACCTGGCTGAAGATGAAGATCGGCTATGACGACTCGCTCGACGTGTTCGGCGTGCACGGCATTGGCGGCCTGACCGGCACTTTCCTCGCCGGCGTACTGGCTGTCGGCGCATTGTCCGCAAGTCCGGAAATGCCGGCCGGGGTAGCCGGCCTGCTCGAAGGCAATCCGCAGCAAGTGCTGGACCAGCTCTATGGCATCGTCGTTACCCTGGCGTGGTCGGGCATCGTGACCTTCATCGTGCTCAAGATCGTCGGCGCCATGGTGCCGCTGCGGGTGCGCCATGAGGATGAGGTGATGGGTCTCGACGTCAGCCAGCACGGCGAGGCGTTGCAGTAACGCGAAAACAAGCCGCATCGGCGTTAGTCGCGGGTGCGGTTTTACCACTCCGGGCCACTGCTTAAAATTTATGCAGGCCCTCTGAGTCTTGGCGCGAGTTTGGGCTAATGCCCATTGGGGCAACCGACCCCCCGCCTTAATCGTAAAAATTCGTTTATCAAATCAGCGAGATACGCCCCTGTCCGGCATCTGGCACGGCGTTTGATTCTACTGCTGCGGCCATGCCCGCGAAGTACGCTTTTCGGGTCCGGCTCAGTGAACCCGCCCGCACTGCGTGAATGTAGAAAACGGGCCCAAGCGGGGATCGAATCCATGAAAATCGTCATGGCCATTATCAAGCCTTTCAAACTCGACGAGGTCCGCGACGCTCTGACCTCCATCGGGGTGCAAGGGCTGACTGTCACAGAGGTCAAGGGCTACGGGCGTCAAAAGGGTCACACGGAAATCTACCGTGGGGCCGAGTATGCGGTGAGCTTCCTCCCGAAAGTTAAAGTGGAAGTGGCGGTGGCGACCGACCAAGTCGACAAGGTCATCGGCGCCATCACCGGAGCCGCGAAGACCGGCCAGATCGGCGACGGCAAGATTTTTGTCTTTGCCCTGGACCACGCCGTGCGCATCCGCACCGGCGAAACCGATGCTGCGGCGCTCTAGTAACCCGCACCGCAAAACAATACGGACAGGAGTTAGACCATGACGTTGAAGAAACCCTCCCGTGCGGGACTCGCAGCTCTCGCCCTTGGAGTTCTGCTCGGCCTGTTTTTGAGCGTGGCGGCGTATAATACGTCCTACGCTCAGCCGGCCCCGGCTGCCGCGCCAGCTGCGCCTGCAGCTGCACCGGCCACCGCACCCGCAGCGGCTGCCCCAGCACCGGCGCCAACGCCGTCCTGCGCCAGCGATCCCGATCCGAAAAAGGCCATCACCGCCAAGTGCTCGCCCAACTCGGGTGACACCGCCTGGATGCTCACCTCCATGGCGCTGGTGCTGATGATGACGGTTCCGGGCCTTGCCTTGTTCTACGGCGGCATGGTGCGGAAAAAGAATGTGGGCGACACCGTGATGACGAGCTTCGCCATCACCTGTCTGGTCACGATCGTCTACTCGATTCTGACCTACAGTTTGGCGTTCACGCCCGGCTCGCCCTATATCGGCGGGCTTAGTCGCGTGTTCCTGCAAGGTATCCTGAGCGATATCGCCTCGGGCGCGGGAAATCCAAACGGACTCGCGGTGACGATCCCCGAGACCGTGTACATGTGCTTCCAGATGACCTTCGCGATCATCACTCCTGCGCTGATCGCGGGCGCCTTCGCCGAGCGCATGAAGTTCTCCGCCATGCTGTGGTTCATTGGCCTGTGGTCGATCTTCGTCTACGCGCCAGTCGCTCACTGGGTCTGGGGATCGGACGGCATGCTGTCCTCCGCCAATTCCGACGCCCTGATCAAGGTGCTCGACTTCGCCGGCGGCACCGTCGTGCATATCAACGCTGGCGTCGCCGGTCTGATGTGCGCCATCTGCCTCGGCAAGCGCAAGGATAGCGGTCCCGCTCACAACATGGTGCTGACGCTGATCGGCGCCTCGCTGCTGTGGGTCGGCTGGTTCGGCTTCAACGCCGGTTCGGCCGTCACCGCTGGCCTGCAAGCCGGCATGGCGATGACCGTGACGCAAATCGCCACCGCGGTTGCGGCCTTCACCTGGATGCTGGTGGAATGGGCGATCCGCGGCAAGCCGACCGTCGTCGGCATCTCCTCCGGCGCGGTCGCCGGCCTCGTCGCCATCACTCCGGCGTCCGGCTTTGTCGGCCCGGTTGGCTCGATGGTGATCGGCGTCGCCGCCGGTGTGGTCTGCTACTGGGGCGTCACCGGCCTCAAGCGCATTCTCGGTGTTGACGACGCGCTCGACTGCTTCGGCGTCCATGCGGTCGGCGGCATCGTTGGCGCGCTGCTCACCGGCGTATTCGCGATCAACGAATACGGCGGCACCTCCGGACTGATCGAGGGCAATCCCGGCCAGGTCCTCAACCAGATCGAGGGCATCTGCATCGTGTTCATCTACGATGCCATCGTCTCGTTGATCATCCTCAAGATCATCGACGCGATCGTCGGCCTGCGGGTCACCGAAGAGGTGGAACGCGACGGTCTCGATCTCGCTCTGCATGGCGAGATAATTCAGTAATCGCAAGCTAGCGGTAGGGGCGGAAACCCGGCACTGTCCCTTCCGTCGAGGCCCCCGGTTCGCAAGAGCCGGGGGCCTCTCTCTTTTTGCCGGCTCGAAACGAAAAAGCCCGGCACGCTCGCCGGGCTTCATTCGTTTATTCAGATCGGCGGCCGGATCAGGGCGCTGCCAATGTCATCGGATCAACGCCAAAGCTCACGAAGGCCGCGACCATAATGATTGCGAAGCAACAATACGCCATGGCCCACGCCGAATCCTTCATTTGAAAGGTCATCTTCTCCCCCCAGGTTTGCGTTGGGAGGCAGCCTAGGGGCATAGGCTTAACGGCAGTTCAATCCAGCCCAAATCCAGTTGTCGATGGTTAATCGGGTCTTAACCTGGTCCTCAGTATTGTGTCGGACCGTTATGCCGCGGGCTGTTCCCGGCCGGCGCATGATCCCGAAAAGTGGGAACCGGTTTTCGGACCAGATCATGCGCAAGCAACGTTTAGTATTTGCATGCCCATGATGACCGCCCAGCGCGAGCCTTCCAACATCCCTGCTCCGTCGGTCGATGGCCGCTCGCCGTTCGTGCGGCTGACCGAATTGATCGCCGGCATCGAGCCGGGCAAGCCCGCCATTAATCTGTCGGTCGGCGAGCCGCAGCACCCAATTCCGTCTTTCGTCGGCTTCGAGATTGCCGCCCATCTCGACGAATTCGGCCGCTATCCGGCCAACAAAGGCGGCGAAACGTTCCGCCGCGCGGTCGCGGCCTGGCTCGGCCGCCGCTACAAACTGGCGCGGCCGGTCGATCCCGAACGCGAAGTGTTGGTGCTCAACGGCACGCGTGAGGGCCTGTTCCTCGCCGCCATCGCTGCCAAGCGCTGGGTCAAGGCGCGCGCCGGCAAGCCAGCGATGCTGATCCCCAATCCGTTCTATGCCGCCTATGCCTCCGGAGCGCTCGCCGCCGATTGCGAGCCGGTCTATATGCCGGCGACGCGGTCGAGCGCCTTCCTGCCCGATCTCGCCGCGCTCGACGACGCATTGCTGGCTCGCACCGTCGCCTTCTACCTCGCCTCGCCGTCGAACCCGCAAGGGGCGGTCGCTACCCGCGGTTATCTCGACAAGCTCATCGCCCTCGCCCGCCGCTTCGGCTTTCTGGTGTTCGCCGACGAATGCTATTGCGAGATCTACAGCGAGCATCAGCCTGCCGGCATGCTGGAAGCCGCCGGACCCGATTTCGCCAACGCCGTGGTTTTCCACTCGCTGTCCAAGCGCTCGAATCTGCCCGGCCTGCGCGTCGGCTTCGCCGCCGGCGACCACCGCTTTCTGTCGGCCTTTCTCGAGCTGCGCAATATCGCGGCGCCGCAGGTGCCCGGCCCCGCGCAGCATGTCGCCGTTGCTGCCTACGGCGACGAGGTGCATGTGCAGGAAAATCGCAAGCTTTATTCGGCCAAGTTCGATCTCGCGGATCAAATCATCGGCGACCGCTACGGCTACCAGCGCCCGGCCGGGGGATTTTTTCTCTGGCTCGACGTGTCGCAATACGGCGGTAGCGAGATCGTGACCAAGCGGCTGTGGCAGGAGGCCGGCGTGCGCGTCGTGCCCGGCCGATATCTCGCGCGCGAGCAGGCCGACGGCAGCAATCCCGGCGCGGACTACATCCGCGTCGCCATGGTTCAGGACAAGGCGACCACGGCGGAGGCGCTGCATCGCCTCGTCGCGGTCTTGAGGTAGCGCATGATCCCGAAAAGTGGACACCGGTTTTCGGTCAAGATCATGCGCAGGGAAAGGTAACATGCCCGCGATCGACCGCAGCCTCGACGCCCTTGCTTTCGTCTCCGAGCACTTCCGCGACATCCTGCGGCGGCGCTTCAGCGAACTGACCGGCCTCGCGCTGATCACGCTGGCGCTGCTGGCGGCGATCGCGCTCACCACCTGGTCGGTGCAGGACCCTTCGCTCAGCCACGCGACGCAGACGCCGGTCCGTAATCTGCTCGGCTTCCCCGGTGCGATTTTCTCCGACCTGGCGATGCAGCTGCTCGGCCTGGCCGCCATCATGCTGCTGGCGCCGGAAGTGCTGCTGGGCTGGCGACTGCTGTCGCACCGGCCGGTCGGCGAGAAATGGCGCGGCATCTTATGGATCCTCGCCACCTTCTTTGCCGCCGCTTTTGCCTCGACGCTGCCGCACCTCGGCTCCTGGCCGCTGCCAACGGGCTTGGGCGGCGTTTTCGGCGACGCGCTGCTGCGTGCGCCGGCGTTTATCTTCGGTGCCCCGTTGCACGGCATAGCGCGCTTGGTCGCCGCTTTGCTGTTCGGCGCCGGCACCGCCGTTACCATCGCCGGCGCCGTCGGCATCGGCAAAAAGCGGCACATCGAGCGAACGGTCACGCGCGAGGCCGACGAAGACATCGATGAAGACGAGGGCGATCGCGTCTCGGCCTGGCGCGGCATGGTCGCCCACGCGCTGCTGAGCTGGAAGGCGCGCGCCGGACGCATACTGCGCCGGACCCCGCGCACCCGGCTGCCCGCAGCTATGCCGGCGGCAACCGGCCCGCGTCAGGAGCCACGCTTCGACGCCTATAGTCGCGCGGCGATGCCGGCCGAACCGGCGCTCGCCGGCGAGGAAGACGACGCAGAGGCGCAGCCCACCCCGCGCCGCCGTGCCGCGCCACGCGCGCCGGCGCGCCGCTCCGCCAACGGCTATGTGCTGCCTTCGCTCAATCTGTTGACCGCGCAACGCGTGTCCGAGCGCACCACGCTGTCGAAAGACCTGATCGACGCCAATGCCGTGGCGCTCGAAAGCGTGCTCGGCGATTTTGGCGTACGCGGCGAAATCATCAATGCGCGCCCCGGCCCGGTGGTGACGCTGTATGAACTCGAGCCGGCGCCCGGCATCAAGTCATCGCGCGTCATTGGTCTCGCCGACGACATCGCCCGCTCCATGAGCGCGGTGTCGGCGCGCGTTGCCGTCGTTTCCGGCCGCAACGCCATCGGCATCGAATTGCCGAACCCGCATCGCGAAAAGGTCTATTTGCGCGAATTGCTGGCGGTCAAGGATGGCAATGAATCGGTCGCGAAACTTCCGCTTTGTCTCGGCAAGAATATCGGCGGTGAATCCATCATCGTCGATCTCGCGCGGATGCCGCATCTGTTGATCGCCGGCACCACCGGCTCCGGCAAATCGGTCGCCATCAACACCATGATCCTCAGCCTGCTGTACCGGCTGCGCCCGGATCAATGCCGCCTGATCATGGTCGATCCCAAGATGCTCGAACTCTCCGTCTATGATGGCATTCCGCATTTGCTGACGCCGGTGGTGACCGACCCGAAGAAGGCCGTGGTCGCGCTGAAATGGGCGGTGCGCGAGATGGAAGAGCGCTACAAGAAGATGTCCAAGCTCGGCGTGCGCAACATCGACGGCTACAATGCGCGCCTGGTGGAAGCCAGGGCCAAGGGCGAAGAGCTGACCCGCACCGTGCATACCGGGTTCGACAAGGAAACCGGCAAGGCGGTCTACGAGGACGAAAAGCTCGATCTCGACCCGTTGCCCCACATCGTCATCATCGTCGACGAAATGGCCGACCTGATGATGG
>DAIMKK010000083.1:0-2936 GCA_036721745.1 Pseudolabrys sp.
GGCGTGAAATACGCCGGCGAATACATCTTCCGCAAGGAAGGCAAGAAGAAGTAGAGGGACGCGCGATGTCGAGATTAAGCGATCGAACTGCGCGACGAACGGCGACCGTACGCCGCAACGTCAAGCTCGCCGCCGGCACCAGCGGGCGCGCGCGGCTGACGGTATTTCGCTCGTCCAAACATATCTACGCCCAGCTCATCGATGACACCAAGGGGCAAACGCTGGCGGCGGCATCCTCGCTCGAAAAGACGACGCGCGAGGGCGCCAAGACCGGCGCCAATATCGATGCAGCGAAAGTGGTCGGCAAGTTGATCGCCGAGCGCGCCAAGGAAAAGGGCATCAAGGACGTCGTGTTCGACCGCGGCGGCTATCTCTATCACGGGCGCGTCAAGGCGCTGGCCGACGCCGCGCGCGAAGGCGGCCTCAACTTCTAACGGAGTGCATGATCCCGAAAAGTGGGTACCGGTTTTCGGATTAGATCATGCGCAATGAAAAATGAAACGAACTGGATTTAACGGGTTAGACGCATATGGCACATGAACCCCGACGAGAGCCGCGCCGCGACCGTGAACGCGGCGGCCGCGAAGAGCGCGACAGCGAGTTCACCGACAAGCTTGTCCACATCAATCGCGTGGCCAAGGTGGTGAAGGGCGGCCGGCGTTTTGCCTTCGCCGCGCTGGTGATCGTCGGCGATCAGAAGGGCCGCGCCGGCTTCGGCCATGGCAAGGCGCGCGAGGTGCCGGATGCGATCCGCAAGGCCACCGACGCCGCCAAGCGCAGCCTGACGCGCGTGCCGTTGCGCGAAGGCCGCACGCTGCATCACGACGTGCTCGGCAGTCACGGCGCCGGCAAGGTGCTCCTGCGCGCGGCGCCTCCGGGAACCGGCATCATCGCCGGCGGTCCGATGCGCGCCGTATTCGAGACGCTCGGCATCCAGGACGTCGTGGCGAAGTCGCTCGGCTCGTCCAATCCCTACAACGTGGTGCGCGCGACCTTCAACGCGCTCAAGCACCAGGACTCGCCGCGCTCGGTCGCGGCGCGGCGCAACATCAAGGTCTCCACGCTGCAGTCGCGCCGCCGCGAAGGCGACGCGGAAGCGGTCGCGGATTAAGGATCAAGGCAATGGCTGTGGCACAAAAGACCATCAAGGTCGAACAGGTGGCGAGCCCCTCGCGGCGCCACCACGACCAGCGCGAGACCCTGGTCGGGCTCGGTTTAAACAAGATCGGCCGCACCCGCGACCTGCCGGATACACCGTCGACGCGCGGCATGATCCGCAAGCTGCGGCATCTGGTGCGCGTGGTCGGCGAAGCGCGTTAAGAGGACGACTGCCATGAAACTCAACGAGATCGCCGACCGGCCGGGCGCGCGCAAAAACCGATTGCGCATCGGCCGCGGCATCGGCTCGGGCATGGGCAAGACCGGTGGCCGTGGCGGCAAGGGCCAGACCGCGCGCTCGGGCGTGCGCATCAAGGGCTTCGAGGGCGGCCAGATGCCGCTGCACCGGCGCCTGCCCAAGCGCGGCTTCCGCAATACGTCGTTCGCGGTCAAGCTCAACGAAACCAATATCGGCAAGGTGCAGGCAGCGATCGACGCCGGGCTGATCGACACCAAGAATCCGGTCGACGCCGCGGCCATGGTCAAGGCCGGCCTGATGCGGCGCGCCAAGGGCGGCGTGAAGCTGCTCGGCGACGGCGAGCTCAAGAGCAAGGTCGAATTCGCGGTCTTCCGTGCATCAAAATCCGCCATCGCGGCGGTCGAGAAGACCGGCGGCAGCGTGAAAATCCTGGCGCCGGCGAAGGAAGTGGACGAAGAGCCGAAGGGCAAGAACAAGCGCATGGCGCTCGAAGCGGCCAAGGGTCCCAAGCCGAAGGCTGCCAAGCCCAAGGCGGAAGCGGCGGAAGGCGAAGAGCCCAAAGCTGAAGCGTCCAAGGGTGAGCCCAAGGCCGAGTAAGTGAAGCGCCCGCTTCATGCGGGCGGTTGCCGGCTACAAGTTTGCGATGCAGTGCCTATCTAGTGCTTTCTGAAGACGGCCCGCGGCACGCGGGGTGGAGCAAGACGGGGCGCGGCAGCAGGAGCGATTGATGGTTTCGGCAGCGGAACAACTGGCAGCCAATCTCAACTTCGGGGCCCTCGCCAAAGCCGAAGAGCTCAAAAAGCGCATCTATTTCACCGTCGGCGCGCTGCTGGTCTATCGCCTGGGCACCTATATCCCGCTGCCCGGCATCGATCCGGCCGCCTGGGAGCAGATCTTCAACACCCAGGCCGGCGGCATTCTCGGCATGTTCAATATGTTCTCCGGCGGCGGCATCCACCGGATGGCGATCTTCGCCCTCAACATCATGCCCTACATCTCGGCCTCGATCATCATCCAGTTGATGACGACGGTCTCGCCTACGCTGGAAGCGCTCAAGAAAGAGGGCGAGTCCGGCCGCAAGATCATGAACCAGTACACCCGGTATCTCACCGTGCTGCTGGCAGCGTTCCAGTCCTATGGCATCGGCATCGGGCTACAGGGCACCGGCAGCGTGGTCAGCGACCCTGGGATATTCTTTCTGATTTCCACCACGATCACGCTCACCGGCGGCACTATGTTTCTTATGTGGCTGGGCGAGCAAATTACCTCGCGCGGCATCGGCAACGGCATCTCACTGATCATTCTGGCCGGCATCGTGGCGCAATTGCCGGCGGCGATCGCCGGCACGCTGGAACTCGGCCGCCAGGGCGCCCTGTCCACCGGCTTGATCCTCGCGGTCATCGTGATGTGCGTGGCGGTGATCGCCTTCATCGTGTTCGTGGAGCGCGCGCAGCGCCGCTTGCTGATCCAGTATCCCAAACGCCAGGTCGGCAACCGCATGTTCGAGGGCCAATCCTCGCATCTGCCGCTCAAACTCAATACTTCTGGCGTGATCCCGCCGATCTTCGCCTCCTCGCTG
>DAIMKK010000083.1:2946-9230 GCA_036721745.1 Pseudolabrys sp.
CTGCCAACCACGGTCGCCAATTTCAACGCCGGCAGCGGCCCGGGCTGGCTCACCACGATCACCACGCTGCTCGGTCATGGGCGGCCGCTGTTCTTGATCCTCTACATCGCGCTGATCGTATTCTTCGCGTTCTTCTATACCGCGATCGTATTCAACCCGACCGAGACCGCCGATAACTTGAAGAAGCACGGCGGCTTCATCCCCGGCATAAGGCCTGGCGAGCGCACGGCGGAATATATCGACTACGTGCTCTCGCGCATCACCGTGGTCGGCGCGCTCTACCTCGCCATCGTCTGCCTGATCCCGGAAATTCTGATTTCCTATGCCGCGGTGCCATTCTATTTCGGCGGCACGTCGCTTTTGATCGTGGTCAGCGTCACCATGGACACCGTCGCGCAGATCCAAGGCTATCTGCTGGCGCACCAATATGAGGGCTTGATCAAACGGTCGAAATTGCGGGGGCGCAATCGATGAGACTGATTCTGCTCGGCCCGCCGGGGGCGGGGAAGGGCACGCAAGCGCAGCGCCTGGTCCAGAAACACGGCATCGTCCAACTCTCCACCGGCGACATGCTGCGCGCCGCGGTCGCCGCCGGTACGCCGGTCGGCCTGCGCGCCAAAAGCATCATGGAGGCCGGCCAGCTCGTTCCCGATGAGGTGGTGGTGGCGATCATCGCCGACCGCATCGACCAGCCCTACGCCAAGCGTGGTTTTGTGCTCGACGGTTTCCCACGCACGGTGCCGCAGGCGCAGGCGCTCGACCGCCTACTGGCCGAACGCGGTCTCAAGCTGGACGGCGTGATCGAACTGAAGGTGGACGAGGGCATCCTGCTCAAGCGCATCGAGACCCGGGTGGCCGAGATGACCGCCCGCGGCGAGAAGCTGCGCGCCGACGACAATCCGGAGGTGCTCAAGGGGCGCTTGGCGGCCTACCGGGCGCAGACTGCGCCTCTGGCCGAGTATTATGCCGGCAAGGGCATGCTCAAGACCGTCGACGGCATGGCGCCGATCGATACCGTCACTGCCGCCATCGACCGCATCCTGAGCCCGGCCTCCAAGGCCAAACCGGCTCGCCGCAAGGCTAAAGCTAAGCCCAAAACTAAGTCCAAACCCGCCAAGGGGCGGGCTAAACTCTCCACCGCCCGCAGGGCGTCCAAAAGTGGGTCGAAAACCCGCAAAACCGCTCGAAATGCGAGCCGTCCGGGGCGCGCCAAAAACAAGGCTGGACAGCGCAAACTGCGTACCCGGCGGAGGTTGACGAAGGCCAGATGAATCCCTTAATAAGCTGCACATTCAGAAGCTTGACGCGATGCCGGGCCCCAGAAATCCGGGGACGGGCGTCGTGTTACGCTTTGGGCTATCCCCTTCCAGGGACACGAAGATTCGGCGCCTTGCGCGCGGCCGGACGATAACAGGAGAGACCATCCGTGGCTCGTATCGCGGGCGTAAACCTGCCCACCAACAAGCGTGTCGTGATCGCGCTGCAGTACATCCATGGCATCGGGCAAAAGAAAGCCCATGAAATCATGGAGAAGGTTAACTTGCCGCAGGAGCGGCGGGTCTCGCAATTGACCGACGCCGAAGTGCTGCAGATTCGCGAAATGATCGACCGCGACTACATGGTCGAGGGCGACCTGCGCCGCGAAGTGGCGATGAATATCAAGCGGCTGATGGATCTCGGCTGCTACCGGGGCCTGCGCCACCGCAAGGGCCTGCCGGTGCGCGGTCAGCGCACCCATACCAATGCACGCACCCGCAAGGGGCCGGCCAAGACTATCGCCGGCAAGAAAAAGACACCGACAGCGCAGTGACGACAGGAATTGCTCGCGCCTGACGGCAGCGGGCTGCAAAGGGATCGAGAATGGGTAAGGAAGCCACCCGCGTCCGCCGGCGCGAACGCAAGAACATCGCGTCAGGCGTGGCGCATGTCGCTGCGTCATTCAACAACACCATGATCACCATCACCGATGCGCAGGGCAACACTATTGCCTGGTCGTCGTCGGGCACGATGGGGTTCAAGGGCTCGCGCAAATCGACGCCCTATGCCGCGCAGGTCGCCGCTGAAGACGCGGCCAAGAAGGCGCAGGAGCACGGCATGAAGACCCTCGAAGTCGAGGTGTCGGGCCCGGGTTCGGGGCGTGAATCGGCGCTACGTGCTTTGCAGGCGCAGGGCTTTACCATCACCTCGATCCGCGACGTGACCACGATCCCGCACAATGGTTGTCGGCCGCGTAAGCGTCGGCGCGTTTGATTTTCGTTTCGGGCGGACGTGACATACGTCCGCTACCGCCGATCATTTCCCCACACGGCGGGTGGGATGCGCGGGGAAAGCCTCGCGCCGCTCAATAGGTGAATGACGTGATCCAGAAAAATTGGCAGGAATTGATCAGGCCGAACAAGCTGCAGGTGACCGCCGGCCACGACGCCGCGCGGATCGCCACCGTCGTCGCCGAACCGCTCGAGCGCGGCTTCGGCGTGACGCTCGGCAATGCGCTGCGGCGCATTCTGCTGTCCTCGTTGCAGGGAGCAGCCGTCCAATCGGTGCATATCGACGGCGTGCTGCACGAATTCTCCTCGATCGCCGGCGTGCGCGAGGACGTCACCGACATCGTGCTCAACATCAAGGACATCGCCATCAAGATGCAGGGCGAGGGTCCCAAGCGCATGGTGGTGAAGAAACAAGGGCCAGGCACCGTCACCGCCGGCGAGATTCAGACCGTCGGCGACGTGGTCGTGCTCAATCCCGATCTCGTGCTGTGCACCCTCGACGAGGGCGCCGAGATCCGCATGGAGTTCACCGTCAATACCGGCAAGGGTTACGTGCCGGCCGAGCGCAACCGTCCCGAGGACGCGCCGATCGGCCTCATTCCGGTCGACAGCCTGTATTCGCCGGTGCGCAAGGTCTCCTACAAGGTCGAAAACACCCGCGAGGGCCAGATCCTCGACTACGACAAGCTCACCATGACCATCGAGACCAACGGCGCGGTCAGCCCCGAGGATTCTCTCGCTTACGCGGCGCGCATCCTGCAGGACCAGCTCAACGTGTTCGTGAATTTCGAGGAGCCGCGCAAGGCAGAGGCCGCCGAGAGCATTCCCGATCTCGCGTTCAACCCGGCCTTCCTCAAGAAGGTGGACGAACTCGAGCTGTCGGTGCGCTCGGCCAATTGTCTCAAGAACGACAACATCGTCTACATCGGCGACCTGGTGCAGAAGACCGAAGCCGAAATGCTGCGCACGCCGAACTTCGGCCGCAAGTCGCTCAACGAAATCAAGGAAGTGCTGGCGCAAATGGGCCTTCATCTCGGCATGGAAGTGCCGGGCTGGCCGCCGGAGAATATCGAAGAGCTGGCCAAGCGCTTCGAGGATCACTACTGAGCCGCGCCGCGGCTGCGTCATAAGAGGTTGGGAGACTAGGCGATGCGTCACGGAAAAGTTCACCGCAAGCTCGGCAGGCATTCTGCGCATCGCACGTCCATGTTCGCCAACATGGCGGCCGCGCTGATCAAGCACGAGCAGGTCGTCACCACGCTGCCGAAGGCGAAGGAATTGCGCCCGATCGTGGAAAAACTGGTCACGCTGGCCAAAAAGGGCGGCCTGGCCGCGCGCCGGCAGGCGATCTCGGAAATGCGCGACATCCCGATGGTCAAGAAATTGTTCGACGTGATTGGCCCGCGCTACAAGGACCGCAAAGGCGGCTACACCCGGGTGCTCAAGGCTGGCTTCCGCTACGGTGACAGCGCCGCGCAGGCGGTGATCGAATTCGTCGACCGCGACCTCGAGGCCAAGGGCAAGGATTCCGGGCCGTTGCAAGCTAAGAAGGTAGACGAAGAGGCAACTGCGGCGGCTTAATCCCGCGTTACGACCCATAATTCACAAGGGCGGCCACGCGGCCGCCCTTTTTTGTTATCCGGCGATAGCGGGCGGTAGCGGGCTATGTATACTCCCCCGCATAAAAACAGGGGGAACATCATGGTCCGTTTTGTCACGACATTGCTCGCCGCTCTCGCCGCCACGCTCGGGGCCGCCAACGCGCAATCCGAACTGGTCATGCGCGGCGACTATCTGGTCAACGGCATCCTCACTTGCGGCAACTGCCATTCACCGAAAGGGCCGCCGGCGGCTGTCGCCGGCAAGGATTTTTCCGGCGGGCTGTCGTGGGACGAGCCGCCGTTCAAGGTGACGGCCCCCAACATCACGCCGGACAAGGACACCGGCATCGGAAAATGGAGCGACACCGACATCAAGAAGGTGCTGCGCACCGGCGTGCGGCCGAACGGCGTGCACGTGGCCATGATCATGCCGACCGGCTTTTACCACATCATGACCGATCGCGACCTCAACGCGGTCGTCGCCTATCTGCGCACGCTTAAGCCCATCAGCAACAAGGTAGCGGACCCGATCTACAAGATGCCGCAAGTGGAACATGTTCTGCCCGGCGGCGATAAGCCCTACACGGAAGCGATGATGGGCGACAAAGTGAAGAAGGGCTTTTACCTCGCGACCATCGCGCATTGCATGGAGTGCCACACGCCGATGGTGAAGGGTGTGCGGCAATGGGACACGCGTTTGGGCGCCGGTGGATTTGAATTTCCCGGACCGTGGGGCGTCTCGGTGTCGCGCAACATCACCTCGAGCAAAACCAAGGGGATCGGAGCGTGGACCGACGCCCAGATCAAGACGGCGATCACCACCGGCGTGAGCAAGGACGGCAGCAAGCTCAAGCCGCCGATGGGTTTCCACTATTACTCGACGGTGAGCGCCGAAGACCTCGACGCTGTGGTGGCCTATCTGCGCACCATGCCGGCGAAAGAATAGCTCTTTCACCTCTCCTCGCGCCGAAGTCGGATAAATCCGACTTCGGCCAATCTAAATTGCCGAACTCGGGTAAACCCGAGTTCGGATGGGGAGAGGGGGCCTATTGGCCTTCATTTAGCCCCGGCGGGGGCCTATATCTCGGCCTCTCGCCGGGAATCGACACCATGCGCATGAAACGACCTTTGACCGTCGCTCTGCTTGCCGCCATTGCCATGGCAGGTATCGCCGTCGCTTACGCCCAAGAGCGCAAGGTGCCGACCACTACCGAGCTGCGGCTGTCTTACGCGCCGGTGGTGCAGCGCGTGGCGCCGGCGGTGGTCAACGTCTACGCCGCCAAGGTGGTGGCGAACCGCAATCCGCTGTTCGACGATCCGGTCTTCCGCCGCTTCTTCGGCGTGCCGGGCGACGGCGGCGGCCGGCAGGTGCAACGCTCGCTCGGTTCCGGCGTGATCGTCGAAGCCTCCGGCCTCGTCGTCACCAACGTGCACGTGATCGAGGGCGCCGACGAGGTCAAGGTGGCGCTCGCCGACAAACGTGAATTCGAAGCCGAGATCGTGCTCAAGGACAAGCGCAGCGATCTCGCCGTGCTGCGCATCAAGGACGCGCATGAGCGTTTCCCGGTGCTGGAATTCGCCAATTCCGACGCGCTTGAGGTAGGCGACGTGGTGCTCGCCGTCGGCGATCCCTTCGGCGTCGGGCAGACCGTGACGCACGGCATCGTCTCAGCGCTCGCCCGCACGCAAGTCGGCATCACCGACTACCAGTTCTTCATCCAGACCGATGCCGCCATCAATCCGGGCAATTCCGGCGGCGCGCTGGTCGACCTCAGCGGCCGGCTGGTCGGCATCAACACCGCGATCTTCTCGCGCTCAGGCGGCTCGCAGGGCATCGGCTTTGCCATCCCTGCCAACATGGTGCGGGTGGTGGTGGCTTCCGCCAAAAGCGGCGGCCATGAGGTGAAGCGGCCTTGGCTCGGCGCCAAGTTGCAGGCGGTCACCGGCGACATCGCCGACAGCATGGGGCTGAAGCGGCCAACCGGCGCGCTCGTCGCCAGTGTCGTGCCGGAGGGGCCTGCGGCGCGCGCCGGGCTTAAACCCGGCGACGTGATTGTGGCGGTGGACGATCAAGCGGTCGACGATCCCAATGCCTTCGACTACCGCTTCGCAACCAAGCCGCTCGGCGGCACCGCGACGCTCGCCCTGTTGCGCGACGGCCGCGAGCTGAGCGTGAAAGTGGCGCTGCAAACCGCGCCGACGACGCCGCGCGACGAAATCACAATTCGCTCGCGTTCGCCGTTTTCCGGCGTCAAGGTCGCCAATCTGTCGCCCGCGCTCGCCGACGAACTGCAATTACAGAATGCCGACGAGGGTGTCGTCGTCGTCGACGTCGACCAGGGATCCTATGCCAGCAATCTTGGCTTCCGGCGCGGCGACATCATCGTGTCGGTGAACGGCGAGCGTATGGCCAAGA
>DAIMKK010000084.1:0-9205 GCA_036721745.1 Pseudolabrys sp.
CCGTCGAAATTCACGGTGCCGGTCTCGTTCTGCAAGGTGCCGCAGATGCAATTGACCAGCGTGCTTTTGCCCGAGCCGTTCGGCCCGATCAGTCCGAGCCGCTCGCCCGGCTGCACCTCGAGATCGATGCCGTCGAGCGCGACGAAGCCGCCGAAGCGCTTGCTGATATTGTCGACGTGTAGCAGCGCGCTCATGGCTTCCTCCGCGCGCGCAGGCGTTCCTGCACCAGCCCGACCAGCCCGTTGGGCGCGATGATGACGAAGGCGACCAGCAGCAGGCCGACGATCAGCAGGTTGACCGCCGAGGAAATGGTGACGGTGGCGATCTGTTGCAGCGAGCCGAGCAAAATGGTGCCCACCAGCGGGCCGATCCAGCTGGTGGTGCCGCCGATCATCGGCATGGCGATCGAGTTGACTGCGTATTCCAGGCCGAACGTGGACGACGGCTGCAGATAGCCGATGTAATAGGGGAACGGCGCGCCGGCCATGCCCATGAAGGCGCCCGACAGCGTGGTGGCGATCAGCTTCAGGCGCAGCGTCGGCACGCCGGAGGCTTCCGCCGCCATTTCGTCGTCACGGATGGTGGCGAAGCCGAAGCCGAGCTGGGAGCGCTCGATCGTGCGCGCTGTGGTCAAGGCGATCACCGCCAGCACCAGCATCAGCACGAACAGATACTCGATGTAATTGATCTGGAAGCCGGCGATATCGAGCGTTTCCGGGCGGATGATGTAGGCGCCGCGCGAGCCGCCGACGAAGTCCCAGTTCACCACCAGCGTTTGCAGCACCACCGCCAGCGCAAGCGTAGCGATGGCGAAGAACGCGCCGCGCAGCCGCAGCGTCAGATAGCCCATGCCGAAGCCGACGACGCCCGACACCACCGCGCCGAGCAGCATCAGGACCGGCACCGGCAGCGGAAAGATCTTGTGCATGAACACCGACGAATAGGCGCCGAGCGCGAAAAACGCGGCCGAGCCGAAATTCACGTAGCCGCAATAGCCGCCGAGGATGTTCCAGGCGGTGGCCAGCACGATGAATTGCAGGATCGTGTAGCCGGCGAAATAGAAGTAATCGAGGTGCAGCCAATGGGCGAAGGCCAGCACCAGGAGGCCGACGCCGATCGAGATAGATGAGAATTTCAGGGCGTTCACGGGCTACCGTCCCAACAGTCCCGCCGGCCGGAAGGCCAGCGTCAGAAGCAGAAAACCGAACGCCACCGCCGGCGCCCATGACGGACCGTAGAAGGTGGAGGTGAGGCTCTCGACCACGCCGAGCAGCATGGCCGCGATCAGCGTGCCTGGCATGCTGCCGAGCCCGCCCAGCACGCAAATCGCGAAAATACGACCGATATAGTCGCGCCCGACCGAGGGTTCGATCGGCTGGATGATGATGAGCAGCGCGCCGGCGATCGAGGCCACGGCGATCGAAATGGCGAAAGCGATGCGTTTGATGCGGATCGGATCGGCCGCCATCAACTGCAGGGCCAACTGGTCCTGCGACACCGCCATGATGGCGCGGCCAAGAAAAGTGCGGGTGACGAACAATTGCAACGTGGCGAACAGCGTCAGCGCCACCAGGCAGGGCACCAGCATGCGCAGCGGCAGGTCGATCAGTCCGATATGGATGCTGGGGCCGATATAGGCGGCTTCGACGTAACGGTAGTCGACGCCAAACACCAGGATCAGCGACACTTCGGTGACGAACAGCAGGCCGAAAAAGAACGCGAGCCCGCGCAGCGATTCTTGGCCGCGTTTTTCGAACGACTGGTAATAGACCTGATAGACCACCGCGCCGAGCGCGTAGAACGCCGGCAGCGCGAGGATGCTCACCAAGATCGGATCGACGCCGTAATTGATGTTGATGAAATAGGCGATGTAGGAGCCGAGGATGATGAAGGCCGGATGCGCGATATTGACGATGTCGAGCATGCCGAACGAGATCGAAACGCCGGCGGTGACGGCGGCGTAGAAGCCGCCGAGCAGCAGCCCCGCGACGATCGCGTTGATCAAAAGATCCCAGGAAATATCCATGCCGCTCCCAACCGGCGCGTTCGTTCAAACAGATCGCGTTGCAGCGATGATCGCCGGCACTACGGCGTCCCGCGCGGTCGCGGTCTGCGTGTCGAAATGGCCGGTCTTGTTTCCCCTCTGAACTTAAGTTTCTTCTTTGCCCGAATTGGCATCCAGGCTTTGCGCGCAGTTTGCAGGAAGCCCGGCAGCTTGGCTAGCCCATTGATCGAACAACCAAACCTGACCACCCGCGACAAAACGCAACGCCCGCCGCCGGGCCACGGGCCGGGGCGGCGGGCGTTAACGGAAAAACGCTATCTCAGGCGGCGGCTTGCGGCCGCACGCCCTCGGGCAGCGGCATCGGCTTGTTGGCGCTGTCTTTGAACTCGACGGTCATGAACACCATTTCGCGGTCGCCGATATTTTCCAGATCGTGCACTTTGAACTCGCCCTTGCCGTAGGTTTCGTGTCGCGTTTCGCCCGGTGCATAAGTGTATTCAACCGTGCTGCCGTCATGCACGTGTTGACGGCCGCGCCCGCCGGAGACCGCGGTCCAGAAATAATCCAGCACGTGGCGGTGGAATCCGATGCGCTCGCCAGGGGCGAGGCGGATGATCCATACCCGCGTGCGCTCGGTCTCCGACAGCAGCGTGGAGCCGACGCAGGGGTTCGGATTCTTGGCCTCGCGCTCGAATTCGGCGACGAGCTCGGCCGGCCACTGCGATTTGTCCTTTTTCTCGGCGGCCTTGTCGAGCATGCTCAGAGCCATGGGAAATCCTCCAGTGCGCTTTGCGCTCATATATAGCATATTTCGTTGAACGGAAAGATTGAGGACAATCCATTGGCCGGGTCCAAGGCGGTTATCATCGGCGGCTCGATGAGCGGCTTGCTGTGCGGGCTAATGCTGCGCCGGGCCGGCTGGGCCGTGGATATCTACGAGCGGGTGGAAAGCGAGCTGTCCGGCCGCGGCGCCGGCATCGTCGCGCAAGCTGAACTGATCGAGCGCTTGCGCGCGCTCGGGCTCGCCACCGATGCGCTCGGCGTTGCCATCACCACCCGCAAGATTCTCGATGCACAAGGGCGGTTGACTGAGGAGTTTCAGTGCCCGCAGGTGCTCACCGCCTGGGAGCGCGTCTACCGGTTGCTGCGCGACGCCTTTCCGCCCGAGCGCTATCACCGCGGCCGCGGGCTCGCCGGTTTCGAGCCCGGGACCGATTCGGTGCTGGCGCGGTTTTCCGACGGCGAAACAATCGAGGCCGATCTGCTGGTCGGCGCCGACGGCACGCGCTCGACCGTGCGCCAACAGGCGCTGCCTGAAGCCACGCCACTTTATGCCGGCTATTGCGCCTGGCGCGCGTTGATCGCGGAAGACGTCGTTCCGCCCGACGTCCATCGTGACCTGTTCGAGTTCATGACCTTCACGCTGCCGCCGGGCGAGCAATTGCTCGGCTATCCGGTGGCGGGGCCGGACAACGATCTGCGTCCCGGCCATCGCCGCTACAATGTGGTGTGGTACCGGCCGGCCGACGAGAAAACCAAGCTGCAATGGCTGCTCACCGACGATCGCGGCACCACGCACGCGATCTCGATCCCGCCGCCGCTGATCCGCCGCGCGGCGATCGCGGAAATGCGCGCCGATGCCGAGCGGCTGCTGGGGCCGCAGCTCCGCCAGATCGTAAAGTTGATCGAGGAGCCGATCCTGCAGCCGATCTACGATCTGGAATCGCCGCGCATGACGTTCGGCCGGGTGGCGATCCTTGGCGATGCGGCCTTCGTGGCGCGCCCGCACGTGGCCGCCGGCGTCTCCAAGGCGGCTGACGACGCCGCGGCGCTGGTGCAGGCGTTGCAGACCGCGCCCGACGTGCCGGCGGCGCTCAAGCATTATGAGGCGGCGCGCTTACGCGAGAACACTCTTATCATCGAGCGCGCGCGCCATCTCGGCGCCTATCTGCAGGCGACGCAAACGCAGGAAGAGCGCACACGCGCCGGAATTCACAGCACCGACGCCGCGGTGATCGCGGAAACTGCGGTGCTGGATTTCCTCTACGCTTAAATCCCCAGCATCTTCTTGGCATTGCCGCCGGCGAGCGCCGCGCGCGTGCCGGCGTCGAAGCTCTCAACCGAATTGATGTGGCCGATCGGGTCGAACTCTAGCATGTCGAACGGGTAGTCGGTGCCCATGACGATGCGGTCGGCGCCATAGGTCTTCACCAGCGCCTCAAGTTGATGCGGCGTAAAAACGACCGAGTCGAAATAGACGTTCCGCCGCAGATAGGTCGTCGGCGGCTTCGGCAAATTGCCGTGCGCATCCGACCGTGCGCCCCAAGCATGATCGATGCGGCCGGAATAGGCTCCGAGGAAACCGCCGCCGTGCACGGCCAGAACGCGAAGCTTCGGATGGCGTTCGAAGACGCCGTCGAAGATCAGGTAGTGCAGCGCCATCGTGGTGTCGAGCGGATTGCCGATCACGTTGTTGAAGTAAAAGCGCGCGAAACGCTGCGGCTGGGTGAAACCGGTCGGGTGGATCAGCACAAGTGCGTCGAGCTCCTCGGCTTTCTTCCAGAACGGCGCGAAAGCGGGATCGGACAGCTCCTTGCCGTTGACGTTGGTGAGAATCTCGACGCCCTTGAAGCCGAGGTGCTTCATGCCGCGTTCAAGCTCCGTTGCCGCCTCGTTGCCGTCCTGCATCGGCACGCCGCCGAGCGCAACCAGTCGATCCTTGTGCTTGCCGACATATTCCGCGATGCCGTCGTTGAGCGCGCGGGCGGCTTGCACGCCGACATCGATGGGCAAGTAGTAGTAGATTTGCGGCGGCGCCGGGCAGACGAGCTGCATGTCGACGCCCATCTCGTCCATCACGCTAAAGCGCTCGTCCGTCGTGCTTATGCGCGTGCGGATGTCGGCCGCCTGCTTTGCCATCAGAGCCTGCGTCTCAGTTGTCGAGTCCTGAACCAGCGGATCGGTAGATTGCTTGAGATGCGGCGTCACGATCTCGGCGACGCGCGGCACCGCGACATGCGCGTGCATATCGACAGTGAGACTTTTCGGCCGCGCCTCGCGCCCCGGCTTGCCGTGTTTGCGCGCCGCGGTGTTCGCGTATTTGTTCCAGATCGCCATTGTGGTCTTGCCTTTCGATTAGAATACGCCAAGTTGCTGCCGCAGCGTCTCGTCGTCCTGCTTGAGTGCGGCCGGGGTGGACGTCACCGCCACCCGCCCGGAATTGAGGATGACAATGTCGTCGGCAACGTCGAACACCAGCATCGGGTTCTGCTCGACCAGCACGATCGACAACCCGCTTTCCTTCAGCTTGCGAATGGTGGCCATGACCTCGGCCACGATCTGCGGCGCCAGTCCTTCCGACGGCTCGTCCATCAGCAGCACGCGCGGATTGCCCATCAGCGCGCGGCCGATCGCCAGCATCTGCTGCTCGCCGCCCGACAGATGCGCGGCAATCTGTTTGTGCCGCTCGGCGAGGCGCGGGAACATCGCGAAGACGGTTTCGGCCGTCCACGGCGCGTGCTTGCTGCCGGCATCCGGCTTGCGCGCGGCCACCATCAGGTTCTCACGCACGGTGAGGCTCTTGAAGATGCGGCGGCCCTGCGGCACCAGCGCCACGCCCTTCGCCGCGACCATCTCGGGCGACAGGCCGGTGACCTTGTCGCCGAACACCACCACCTCGCCGCGGCGTGGTGGCAGCAGGCCCATGGTGACGTTCATGCAAGTCGACTTGCCGGCGCCGTTGCGGCCGAGCAGGCCGAGCATGCGCGCCTCGCCGAGTTCGAACGACACGTCGGCCAGTACGTGGCTGTCGCCGTAATAGGCGTCGATGTGGCTGAGGCTGAGCGCGCTAGTGGCCAAGATAAACCTCCCGGGTGCGCGGGTCGGCCACGACTTCGGTACGGGTGCCTTCGACGATCACCTCGCCGAAATGCAGCAGCGTGATGCGCTCGGCGAATTCCAGCGCGACATCCATGTTGTGTTCGATCATCACGATCGTCACGTCGCGCGGAATCGCCATCAGGCATTGATGCACGTCGCGCCGTTCGTCGATCGACAGGCCGGCAAAGGGCTCGTCGAGCAATAGCAGTTTCGGATTCTGTGCCAGCGCCATGGCGATTTCGACGCGACGGCGCTCGCCGTAGGAGGTCTGCGTCAATTGCCGCTCGGCGATATGGGCGAGGCCGACCCGCTGCAGCGCGGCAAGTCCGTGCTCGATCAGATGGCCCTGATGCTTGATATCGATCAGCGGATTCCAGCGCGCCGGCGACAGGCCGAGCAGCGCCAGCGACACATTGTGGATGATGGTGTCGTGCGGGAAGAGGGTGATGATCTGGTAAGTGCGCGCCATGCCCATATGCGGCCGGCGCCGGCTCGGCGTCTTGGTGATGTCCTGCCCGAACAGATAGATCGAGCCCTTGTCGGGGTTGATCTCGCCGGTAATCAGGTTGAACAGCGTGGTCTTGCCGGCGCCGTTGGGGCCGATGATCAGCCGGCGCTCGCCCGGCTCGACGTTGAGATTGACATTTGTAGTGACGTGCAGGCCGCCGAACGATTTGCACAGGCTGGTGACGGTGAGCGCGCTCATGGCTTGCCCTCCGTCGCGGCGGCTTTGCCGGCCGCGTTGAACCTGCGCCAGGCCGCCCGCCACAGCCGCGCGCTGCCCGGCACCAGGCCTTCCGGCATCAGGATGACGATGGCGACGAAGATGGCGCCGAGCAGGAAATTCCAGCGCTCGATGAAGCCGCTGACAACGGTCTTGACCACCACCACCAATGCGGCGCCGACCATCGGGCCGAGCAGCGTGCCGGCGCCGCCGGAGATCACCATCAACAGCACCTCGGCCGAGGAGGTCAGTGCCAACGTCTGTGGGCTGATAAACTGCGTATAGTAGACGAACAGGATAGCGGAGACCGCGGTCAACAATCCCGACACCAGGCAGGCATAGAAGCGAATCATCCAGACGTGATAGCCGAGCGCGTTCATGCGGCGCGGCTGGTCGCGCGTGCCCATCAGCGAGGCGCCGAATGGCGAGCGCACGAACACCGCCATCGCCGCCAGCGCCAGCACGAAAATGATCAACGTCGTGTAATAGAACGTGTACGGCGAGGCGAGCGAATAGCCGAACGGCTCGGGACGGGTGCGCAGGCTGATGCCGTTGTCGCCGCCGGTCAGGCTGATCCAGCGATAGGCCAGACCCCACAGGATTTCGCCCAGCGCCAGCGTGATCATGATGAAGCCGATGCCGGTCGAGCGCAGCGACAGCACGGCGAAAACCGCCATTGAGGCGACCCCGACAATGAGCGCGACAACGATCGCCACGGGGTGGCCGAATCCGCTTTGCAGCATGTAGGCGGTGGCGTAGGCGGAGATGCCGAACAATCCGGCGTGGCCGAGCGACACCAGCCCGGCATAGCCGACCAGCACGTTCAGCCCGAGCGCGAAGATGGCGTAGAACAGGATCTGGCTGGCGACATTGATGTAATAGTCGCCGGGCATCCAATAGGGCACGGTGACGAGCGCCACGAACGCGATGCCGAGGGCGAGGAGGCGCGCGCTCATGGGACGTGCCTGCCGAACAGGCCCTGCGGGCGTAACAGCAGCACCAGCAGCATCGGCATGAACAAGACGAAATAAGCGAGCTCAGGCAGAAGTGCTTGGCCAAAATTGTAGATGAAGCCGATGATGATGCTGCCGACGAATGAACCGAGCAGGCTACCCGTGCCGCCGAGAATGACGACCACCAGCGCCAGCGGCAGCATGTCCTGATCGAGCCCAGGATAGACCGACAGGATCGGCCCGCCGATGATGCCGGCGAAAGCGGCAAGTCCGGCGCCGAGCGCAAACACGATGGTGAAAAGCTGCGACACGCGGATGCCGACCACCCGCGCCATGTCGGGATCGTCGACGCCGGCGCGGATCATGGCGCCGAGGCGTGTGCGGTCGAGCAGCAGCCAAAGCCCGACGGCGACCACCATGGCGATGACGATAATCGCCAGGCGGTACATCGGAAATGCCACCGAGGCGATGCGCACAAATCCGCCAAGCCCGGCGGGTGTGGTGACGTTGAGCGGGTCGCCGCCCCATACCATCAGGCAGAAATCGGCGGCCATGAACGACAGGCCGAGTGTCACCAGCACTTGCGCCAGTTGATCGCCGGGCAGGCGGCGCAGTAGCAGCCGTTCGGCCAATGCGCCAGCCGCGGCCACCGTCAGCGTTGCCAGGATCGCCGCCAGCCAGAAATTCAATTCGAAGCCGAGCATGCCCACGACGAACGTGGCGCCGACATAGGCGCCCAGCATGAACAGCGAGCCGTGCGTCAAATTCGGAATCCGCATCAGCCCGAAGATCAGGGAGAAGCCCGCCGACAGTAAAAACAGCAGTCCGCCGAATGTGACGCTGTTGACCGTCAGCACCAGCCAAAAAGTCATAACAGCAGTGTTCCCAAGCCGGTTTCTTTTTGTATGCGCACGATCGTTTCCGAAAACCGGGTCCCACGATCCGGGATCATGCGTAAAAAATCCGCGGGCGCCGGTGTGGCGCCCGCGGAATGGATTTAATCAAGTCTTGAGCGGCGGATAGTTGCGCGAATAGACCGGCTGCTCGAGGAACTTTTTCTCGTCGTAGGTCCAGAACTGACTCACATTGTGATACGTCTTCAACGTCTTGTTGACGTACTTGCCGTTGACCTTGTCGACTCGGCGGATGAAGAAGTCGCCGATGACGTTGCCGAGGTGGTCGAACTTGATCTCGCCGCGCGGCGTATCTTTCAGATCAACCGAGCGCAACGCCTTGACGAAGGCTTCCTTATCGTCGGATTTGCCGTTGGCCTTTGCTAGTCCGGCGTCGACCACCCCGGTGGCGACATAAAGTCCGGCAGCATAAAAGCCCGGATCGACGTTGTAGTCCTTCTGCATCGCGGCCACGAAGCGCTTGTTGCCGCAGGTGGCGAGATCGAGGGTGTAGGGGCAGCAGCTATACATGCCGATCGCCTCGTCGCCGAAGGCGCGCATCAGCGCGTCGTCACCGCCGGTTTCGCCGGTCACCACCGGGAATTTGAGCCCGGCCGCGGCATAGGTCTTCATGAAGCGTAGCGGGTTCGAGCCGGCGAAACCTTGGCATACGCCGTCGCAATCCGCGATCTGTGCGACGAAAGGCGTGTAGTCGGGCGTGACCAGCGGCGGCCAGATCTTGTTGACGATC
>DAIMKK010000085.1:0-9184 GCA_036721745.1 Pseudolabrys sp.
GCCAGATCCTCAAGCGAGGAAAACACCACCGCCCTGCCCTCGAGCTCGAACAGATTCGAATCCGCCGCCGAGCGCTTGAGGATGGCGCCTTGCGGGGCGAGATTGCCGAACAGCGCGACCAGCCCGCCTTGCGGCTCCAGCGGCTTGGCGCGTTCCGCGATGATGCTGCGGTCGATCCAGGCGTCGCTGTCAGCATCGAGCCGCTCACCGAGCGTTTCGCCGGTCACAGTCATGACGTCGAGGTGGAGCAGGTCCTTCAATTCGCGCATCAGCGCGCCCATGCCACCGGCCGCAAAAAGATCCTCCATGTAACCGTTGCCGACCGGCTTCAGATTCACCAGCACCGGCGTGGTGTCGGATAATTCATTCAGCCGCTGCAGCGACACCGGCACGCCGGCGCGTCCGGCGATCGCGGTCAGATGGATGATCCCATTGGTGGAACCGCCGATCGCGAGCAGCACGCGCAGCGCGTTCTCCACCGACTTCTGATTGACGATTTTGTCGGGCGTGAGCTGCGAGCCGATCAGCTTGACCGCCGCGGCGCCGGTCGCTTCCGCCGCGCGCAAGCGGTCGGCGTGGACGGCGGGAATCGCCGCAGTGCCGGGCAGGATCATGCCGAGCGCCTCGACCAGGCAGGCCATGGTCGAGGCGGTTCCCATCACCGCGCAGGTGCCCGCGGTGGTGGCGAGCCGGCCTTCGATTTCGGAAATTTCCTCATCGTTGACTTTGCCGGCACGATACTGCGCCCAGAACCGGCGGCAATCGGTGCAGGCGCCGATCCGCTCGCCGCGATAGCGCCCGGTCATCATCGGGCCCGCCAGCAGCATCACCGCCGGGCGTCCGGCCGACACCGCACCCATGAGCTGGGCCGGCACGGTCTTGTCGCAGCCGCCCATCAGCACCACCGAGTCCATGGGCTGCGCGCGCACCATTTCCTCGGTGTCCATCGACATCAGATTGCGGAATTTCAGGCTGGTCGGATTGAGAAACACCTCGCCGAGCGAGATGGTCGGGAACTCGATCGGCAGCGCGCCTGCCGCCAGCACGCCGCGTTTGACCGCCTCCAGCATTTCGGGGAAGTGCCGGTGGCAGTTGTTGAAGCCGGACGGCGTATAGGCGATGCCGACCACCGGCTTTTCCAGAAGGCTACGCGAATAGCCCTGCGACTGGGCGAACGAGCGCCGCAAATAGAGCGAGAAATCGCGGTCGCCGTAATTGGTCAGGCCGTTCGCGATGCCGGTGGGTTTTTTGCTCATGCGGCACTCTTTTGCAGCCACGTGAGGCCGGATGCAAGCCATAGCGACAACCGCTTGCTGCCGACATTTTGCGGCCCGCGCCTTGTCCAATTCGCCCTTGCGTAGCATGTCGATTCGGCTCAAATCCATGCCGCGCGCGCCAAAACCGATATTTCTTGCAGGGCCTTAGACCGTGATCCGCCTTGGCATTGTCGGCACCAATTACGGACGCACCGTCCAGCTCCCCGCATTGCGCGCCGACCCGCGTTGCCAGGTGGTCGCGCTCGCCGGCCGCGACGCCGCACGCACCGCCGAGCTTGCGCGCGCCGCCGGCGTCGCCAAAGCCTATGGCGGCTGGCGCGCGCTGGTCGAAGACCCGGATGTGCAAGCGATCGCCATCGCCACGCTGCCCACTTTGCAGGCGCAGATCGCGCTGCGCGCGCTCGAACTCGGCAAGCCGGTGTTCATCGAAAAACCGATGGCCGGCGATCTAGCGGTCGCGCAGGCCATGTTGCGGCAGGCGACGCGGCAGGGCCTGCCGACCATGATCGATTTCAACTTCACCCAGATCATGGCTTGGCTGCGCGCCAAGGCGATGCTCGACGCCGGCGCCGTCGGCGCGCTGCGCCATGTCACGGTGCATTGGCATGTCGATAGCCCGTCTTTGCGATTGCTCATGCGCAACTGGAAAACCTTGGGCGACGACAGCGGCGGCGTGCTGGGCGCCTTCATCAGCCACTGTTTCCATTATCTCGAATGGTTCTGCGAGCCGATCGCCGGATTATCGGCGCGTATCGGCGGGCTGGCGAGCGAAGGCGGCCTGGAAACGACGGTGGCGATGGCCATGCAATTCAAATCGGGGGCGCTGGTGACACTCTCGATGAGCTGCGCGTCTTTTCTCGGCGCCGGCCACCGCATCGAATTCTTCGGCGAAGACGGCACGCTGGTGCTGCACAACCCGGGCGCCGACTACATGCGCGGCTTTGAATTGTTCCATGCCAAGCGGCCGGCGGCGGCGCTCGAACGTATCGCCGTCACCGATCCGGACGACGCGCGATATCCCGATGGCCGCATCGCGCCGGTGTCGCGGCTGGCCAAGAAATTCTTCGACGCCATCGAAAGCGGCGGCACGCCGGCGCCCGGATTTGCCGAAGGCTACCGCGTGCAACGGCTGATGGACGCCGCCCGGCGCTCGCACAGCCAGGGCGCCTGGATCGACTTTGCCGCCGAGGATACCGGCCAGGAGAGCGTTTCGTGAGCGGCGCCGGCACCCTGGTCACCGGCGGCGGCGGCTTCGGTTTTGGCCTGGTGGGCGGCCTTGCTCCAAGGACTAAATCCCGCCTGGGGAAGAACCCGCTACCGCTTTGATTTCGATCAATGCCGCTTAACGAAATGTGACGATTCTGGCACTCGACAAACCCCCTGCAAGGCTTCTAAAAAACGGGGCGGTTGGGGCGGGAAAGAAAAGCCAATGGATTACAGCGTATTTTTTGCGTCCGCCCTGGATAAATTGCGGGACGAGCGCCGTTACCGGGTTTTTGCCGATCTTGAGCGAATCGCCGGCCGTTTTCCACACGCCCTCTGGCATTCGCCGGCCGGGCCGCGCGAGGTGGTGATCTGGTGTTCCAACGACTATCTCGGCATGGCCCAGCACCCCAAGGTGATCGGCGCCATGGTCGACGTCGCCGCCCGCATGGGCACCGGCGCGGGGGGCACCCGCAACATCGCCGGCACCAACCATCCGCTGGTCGAGCTGGAGCGCGAGCTCGCCGACCTGCATGGCAAGCCGGCCGCCCTGATTTTCACCTCCGGCTATGTGTCAAACCAGACCGGCATCCCGACCATCGCCAAGCTGTTGCCCGATTGCCTGCTGCTGTCGGACGCGCTCAACCACAATTCCATGATCGAGGGCGTGCGCCAGTCCGGCTGCGAGAAGCTGGTGTGGCGGCATAACGACGTCGGCCACCTCGAAGAGCTGCTCAAGGCCGCCGATCCCAAGCGGCCGAAGCTGATCATGTTCGAGAGCCTCTATTCCATGGACGGCGACGTGGCGCCGGTGCATGCGATCTGCGATCTCGCCAAGCGCTACGGCGCCCTGACCTATGTCGACGAAGTGCACGCGGTCGGCATGTATGGCGCGCGCGGCGGCGGCATCTGCGAACGTGAAAATGCCATGAGCCGCGTCGACGTGATCGAGGGTACGCTGGCCAAGGCGTTCGGCTGCCTCGGCGGCTATATCGCGGCGAACGAACAGATCATCGACGCGGTGCGCTCCTACGCGCCCGGCTTCATCTTCACCACCGCGCTGCCGCCGGCCATCTGCGCCGCCGCGACCGCCGCCATCCGCCACCTGAAGACGTCGCAGTGGGAACGCGAGCGGCACCAAGATCGCGCCGCGCGCGTGAAGGCGGTGCTCATTGCCGCCGGTCTGCCGGTGATGCCGAGCACCACCCATATCGTGCCGATATTCATCGGCGATGCCGAGAAGTGCAAGGCAGCGAGCGACACGCTGCTCAGCGAATTCGGCATCTATATCCAGCCGATCAACTATCCGACCGTGCCGCGTGGCGAAGAACGGCTGCGCATCACGCCGTCGCCCTATCACGACGACGTGCTGATCGATCGTCTGGCGGAAGCGCTGACCGATGTGTGGGACAGGCTCGGCCTGCCGACCCGCAAGCAGGCGCTGGCGGCGGAATAATCCCCCGCTTCATCCGCTCGTCCCCGCGAAAGCGGGGACCCAGGACAACAATTTCCTAGGCCAGCTTCCGTCGCTCTGGATTCCCGCTTGCGCGGGAATGAGCGGAGTGAGTTGATCCGTCTCGCTCGCTTTCGCTCGCGCCCAGGAATGACGAAAAATAATCAATCCTCGAATGGCGGCCGCTTGCGCGGCAACACGGTTGCGTCCGCCTTCTTGCGCGCGGGGGCGGCGTTGTGCGCCAAAAGCGGCATGGCGAGCGATACGAAGAAGATGCGCACCAAATGATGCGCGCCGACATAGACCGGGTCGAGATTGAGCGCGAGCGCGAGCAGCATCATGGCGTCCACCGCGCCGGGCGCGTAGGCGATCATCACCTCGCCGATCGGCAACCCCAAGATGCCGACCAGTCCGGCCGCGAACACCGCCGTGACCGCCACCGCCACCGCGAACGAGCCGAAGGCGGCACCGATGAAATCCGCCAGCAGGCGCAGCGGCGTGCCGGCAAAGCGCGACCCGGTGACCGCGCCAAACGCGATCATCACCGTGTTGGTCACCCACCACGGCATCACCACGTGAATATAGCCGCTGCCATGCAGCGCGGCCGAGGTGAGCATGGCGCCGAACAGAAGTCCGCCCGGGAACCGGACGAAGTAAGCAATGATCGACGCGACGGTCGAGGCGGCGACCAGAATCGCCAGCTCGCCGAGTTGCGCGGGATCGAACGGCCCGCCGACGCCGCGGCCGGCGTGGCCGACGAGGCCGAGCAGCGATAGACCCGCCGGCAAACCGACCGCGATGATCACCACGCGCACGGTCTGCACGATGGCGATCGCGCGAATGTCGGCGTCGAATTCGGCGGCGAGCCCCATCACCTGCGACAGGCCGCCGGGCGCCGCCGCAAGGTAGGCCGTGATTTTGTCCCAGCCGTGCATCACGCGCAGATAGGCGGCGCCGCTGATGCTGATGCAGGTCATGGCCGCGAGTAGCGCGGCGATGCTCAGCGGATAGGCCGCCATGCCGTTGAGCGTCGCCGGCGTGACCACGGCGCCAAGCGAAATGCCGATCAGCACCAGCAGAATGCGCATCGGCACGAGCGGCATCAGCATCGGCCGCCCCGCCAGCGAGGCGGCGGCGACCGCGAGAATCGAGCCCGAGAGATAGCCGGCGGGCATCCCGAGCAGCCCGAGCGTGAGCCCCCCGACGGCGGCAAAGGCCAACGTTTCCGCAAGCTGGCGGGCGATGGCGACGCGATCGATGGTGGGCGGCAAGGACAAGGGCTGACGGCTCGTTGAGCGCGATGAATGGCGCGCGCAGGCGCTCACGTCAAACGCGTTGTCCTCATGCCTATCCTGCGGCGGATAGAAAGGCTAAAATCCTTCACTTGTAGAGGTTTAGCCCCGATCTGGAGCACGCATGCTGCAAGGCTGGGTCGTCATCGCGGTGGCGCTTGCGTATATCGGCCTGCTGTTCCTGGTGGCGAGCTACGGGGACCGCAAGCGCGGTCTCGGCCGTGACGGCCGCAGCCGGCTGCTGATCTATCCACTGTCGCTGGCGATCTATTGCACGTCGTGGACCTTCTTCGGTTCGGTCGGCTCGGCCTCGCGCACCGGCTACGAATTCCTCACCATCTATATCGGCCCGGCGCTGATGATCGGCCTGTTCTCGCCGCTGCTGGTGCGGATCGTGCGGCTGGCCAAAGCGCAGAACACCACCTCGATTGCCGACTTCATCGCCGCGCGTTACGGCAAGAGCCAGGCGGTGGCCGCCACGGTCGCGTTGATCGCGATCGTCGGCACGATTCCCTACATCGCATTGCAGCTCAAGGCGGTGTCGTTCTCGCTCGAAACCATCCTCGCCCATATCGCGCCGGCGAGCGGCGTCACCCAGCCGGTGCTCGGCGATATCGCGCTGTTCGTGGCGCTGTCGATGGCGACCTTCGCCGTGCTGTTCGGTACCCGCCATATCGACGCGACCGAACATCAAGACGGATTGATGCTGGCGATCGCCACCGAATCGATCATCAAGCTGTTCGCCTTCCTGGCGGTCGGCATTTTCGTGACGTTCTGGATGTTCGGCGGCCCGAGCGCGCTGTTGGAGACGGCGTTGGAAAGCCCGCAGACGGCCGGCATCTTCATGCGGCAGCCGCCCTTCGACATTTTATTGGCCACCACGCTCTTGTCGTTCGTGGCGATCATCCTGCTGCCGCGCCAGTTCCACGTGGCGGTGGTCGAGAACAACAATGAAGGCGAGATCAAGCGCGCCGCCTGGCTGTTTCCGCTTTATCTGGTGGCGATCAATTTGTTCGTGGTGCCGATCGCGCTCGCCGGCCTGCTGATTTTTCCGGCCGGCAAGGTCGACAGCGACATGTTCGTGCTGGCGCTGCCGCTGCAGACCGGCTCCAACATCCTCACCATCGCCGCCTTTATCGGCGGCCTTTCCGCGGCCACCGCCATGGTGATCGTGGAATCGGTGGCGCTGTCGATCATGGTGTCGAACGACATCGTCATGCCGCTGGTGCTGCAGCGGCGCGCGGCGCTGATCAGCGGCCGCGGCGACGTCGGCTCGCTGCTGCTGACCGCGCGGCGGCTGGCGATCTTCGCCATCCTGTTGCTCGCCTACCTGTATTATCGAACGGCCGGCGACGCCCAGCTGTTCGCCATCGGCATTCTCGCCTTCGCGGCCATCGCGCAGTTGGCCCCGGCGTTTTTCGGCGGCCTGTTCTGGCGGCGCGCCACCGCCGCCGGCGCCATCGCCGGTATGACCGCCGGCATCCTGATTTGGGCCTATACGCTGCTGCTGCCGACATTTGCCGACATCGGCGTCGTCGGCCAGCGCATCCTCACCGACGGGCCGTGGGGATTGGCGATGCTGCGCCCGCAACATCTGTTCGGGTTGGAGCTGTCGCCGCTGGTGCACGGCGTGCTCTGGAGCCTCACCATCAATCTCCTGTGCTACGTCGGCTTCTCCTTGCGTCACGCGCCCTCGTCGATCGAACGGCTGCAGGCCAATATCTTTGTGCCGTCGGATCTCGCGCCGATCGCGCCCAGCTTCCGTCTCTGGCGCTCCTCGGTGACAGTGGAGGAACTCACCACCACGGTCGCGCGCTATCTCGGCGAGGAACGCACGCGCAACGCCTTCGAAAGCTTCGCCGGCACGCACCGCATCAGCCTCGAGACCAAGGACGAGGCCGATTTCCGGCTGGTGCGCTATGCCGAGCACATCCTTGCCTCGGCGATCGGGGCAGCCTCCTCGCGGCTGGTACTCTCGCTACTGCTGCGCAAGCGCACGGTCTCCAAGAAGGCGGCCTTGAAGCTGCTCGACGACGCCAACGCCGCGATCCAGTACAACCGCGAAATCCTGCAGACCGCCCTCGATCACGTGCGTCAGGGCATCGCGGTGTTCGACAAAGACCTGCAACTGATTTGCTGGAACCGGCAGTTCGGCGAAATCCTCGATCTGCCGCCGAGCCTGATCCGCGTCGGCAGCGGGCTTGCCGATATCCTGCACTTCAACGGCCGTCGCAGCGACGTCGCCGCCGAGCGCATCGACGATTTCGTACAGGCGCAGATCGAGCGCTACGTCTCCGGCCGCGAACCTTTCCTGGAACGCTTCGCGGAGCCCGGCACGGTCATCGAGGTGCGCGCCAACCATATGCCGGACGGCGGCATCGTCACCACCTTCACCGACATCACACCCAGCGTGGAGGCGGCCGAAGCGCTCGAGCGCGCCAATGAATCGCTCGAACGGCGCGTGCAGGAGCGCACCGAAGAACTCACCCGCCTCAACGTGGCGCTGGCGCGCGCCAAGGGCGAGGCCGACGAGGCCAATATTTCCAAGACCCGATTCCTTGCCGCGGCGAGCCACGACATTCTGCAGCCGCTCAACGCGGCGCGGCTCTACGTCACCAGCCTGATCGAACGACAGGGCGGCAGCGGCGAGCGCCGGCTGGTCGACAATATCGACGCCTCGCTCGAGGCGGTGGAGGAGATTTTCGGCGCGCTGCTCGATATTTCGCGGCTCGACACCGGCGTGATGCGCCCGGACTTTTCCAGCTTCCGCATCGACGACCTGATGCGCCAGATCGAACTGGAATTCGCGCCGCTGGCCGGCGCCAAAGGGCTCGACCTCACCTTCGTGCGCTCATCGCTGGTGGTGCGCTCCGACCGAAGGCTGCTGCGCCGGCTGGTGCAGAACCTCGTCTCCAACGCCATCAAATATACGCCGGACGGACGCGTGCTGGTCGGCTGCCGGCGGCGCGGCGATCACCTGCGCATCGACGTCTGCGACACCGGCGTCGGCATTCCGCAATCCCAGCAGCGCGACATCTTCGTCGAATTCCATCGCCTCGATCAAGGCGCGCGGATCGCACGCGGCCTGGGCCTCGGCCTCTCGATCGTCGAGCGCGTGGCGCGCGTGCTCGGCTGCGAAATTGAGGTCGATTCGACGGTCGGCAGCGGCTCACGTTTCTCCGTCATGGTGCCGCTCTCGAACGCGGTGGCGGTCGACTTGCCGGCGCGCGACGACATTCGCGTCGATCCCAGCCAGCTCGTCGGCACCACCGCGCTATGCATCGACAACGAACCGGCGGTGCTCGACGGCATGGAGACCATGCTGAGCGGCTGGGGCTGCGAGGTGATCAAAGCGCCCGATCTTGCCGTCGCGCTGGCGGCGATCGAGGAAAGCCCGACCATGCCGAACGGGCTGCTGGTCGATTACCACCTCGACCACGGCAATGGCATCGAGGCGATCGTAGCGCTGCGGGCGCGCTGCGGCGACCTGCCGGCGATTCTGATCACGGCCGACCGCTCGCCGCTGGTGCGCGAACAGGCGCGCGCGGAAGGCATTCAGCTGCTGCACAAGCCGATCAAGCCGGCCGCGCTGCGCGCCATGCTGGCGCAGTGGCGCGTGCTGCGGGTGGCGGCGGCGGAGTGATTTGAGCGCAAAAACCTCTCTCGGCCCTCATGGTGAGGAGCGCCACGAAGTGGCGCGTCTCGAACCATCGCAAGTCGGCTATAGCCGACTTGCGCAATCTATAATGCCGAACTCGGGTAAACCCGAGATCGGTGGGCCCCCCATCCTTCGAGACGGCGCTTCGCGCCTCCTCAGGATGAGGCGGATTAACTCGCCGCCGGCGCGTTCTGCGGCCACTGGCCGGTTTCGATCTTGGCGGCGGCGATCACTGCTTGCGTGCGACTTTCGACCCCGAGCTTTTGCAGAATGGCGGAGACGTGCGCTTTCACCGTCGCCT
>DAIMKK010000086.1:0-9154 GCA_036721745.1 Pseudolabrys sp.
GCAAGTCGACGGTCGGCCGCCCCATCTTGCGGCTGATCGAGCCGACCGGCGGCAGCATCCGGATCGACGGCCGCGACATCACCCATCTGAGCAAAACCGAGCTGCGGCCCTATCGCCGGCAAATGCAGATCATTTTCCAGGATCCATTTTCTTCGCTCGATCCGCGCATGTCTGCCGGCGACATCGTCGCCGAGCCGATGCGCGTGCACCGCACCGCCGCTGGCCGCGACGTGCGCAAGCGCGTGGCCGAATTATTCGAGCGCGTCGGCTTACGAAAGGCACAGATGGACAGTTATCCGCACCAGTTCTCAGGCGGCCAGCGCCAGCGTATCGGCATCGCCCGCGCGCTCGCGCTAGAGCCGAAATTGATCGTCTGCGACGAGCCGGTGTCGGCGCTCGACGTCTCGATCCAGGCGCAGGTGCTCAATCTGATGATGGACCTGCAGCGCGAGATGGGGCTCGCTTATCTCTTCATTTCGCACAATCTGGCGGTGGTCGAGCACATCAGCCACCATATCGCGGTCATGTATCTCGGCCGCATCGTCGAATTTACCGACAAGCGCACGCTGTTCACCAAGGCCCTGCATCCCTACACCGAGTCCCTGCTGTTGGCGGTGCCGGTGCCCGATCCGCGCGTCAAACGGCAGAAGCGCGTGCTGCAAGGCGACGTGCCGAGCCCGATCAACCCGCCGTCGGGCTGCCACTTCCACACCCGCTGCCCCTACGCGGTCGAGCGCTGCCGCGTCGAATCCCCGCCGCTGCGCGAGGTCAGACCGGGTCACCTGGTGGCCTGTCATTTGCGTTAGCGCAACATCCGCTCGTCCCCGCGTAAGCGGGGACCCAGGGTGGCAAACTCTTGGCTCTCGAAAGTAGCCCTGGATTCCCGCTTGCGCGGGAATGAGCGGGATGACAGGTTCGCGGGCCATGGTCTCTAAAATCAATCCTAACCCTTTCACGACGCGTCCCGAAATCGAGGGAACGTTTGGCGTCGTCACGTCGACCCATTGGATCGCGACCGCGGTCGGCATGGCGACGCTGGAGAAAGGCGGCAACGCCTTCGACGCCGCGGCGGCGACCGCCTTCACGCTGCAGGTGGTCGAACCGCATCTCAATGGCCCGGGCGGCGACGTGCCGGTGATCGTGCACGATGTGCGCAAGGGCAAAGTCGAGGTGATCTGCGGCCAAGGGCCGGCGCCCCAGGCTGCGACCATCGCGCATTACCGCGGGCTTGGCCTGGACCTGGTGCCGGGCACCGGATTGCTGGCCGCCTGCGTGCCAGGGACGTTCGAGATCTGGATGCTGCTGCTGCGCGACTACGGCACCATGCGGCTGGCCGACGTGTTGTCGCCGGCGATTTCCTACGCCCGCAACGGGCATCCTTTGGTCGAGCGCGCCAGTGCCACCATCGCCATGGTGGAGCAATTGTTCCGCGATCATTGGCCGACTTCAGCGGCGGTCTATTTGCCTAACGGCAAAGTGCCGGAACCGGGCACCATGTTCAGCAACGCCACGCTCGCCGACACTTATGCCCGCATTCTGCGCGAGGCCGAAAGCGTAGGCGGCGACCGCGTCAAGCAGATCGAGCATGCCCGCAAAACGTGGTCGCGCGGCTTTGTCGCCGAGGCGATCGACAAATTCTGCCGCACGCAGGAGGTCATGGACACCAGCGGCGAGCGCCACCGCGGCGTGCTTACGGCCGACGACATGGCGCGCTGGCAGCCGACTATCGAGGCGCCGGCGACGCTCGAATACGGCCGCTATACGGTCTGCAAAGGCGGGTTCTGGAGCCAGGGGCCGGTGATGCTTCAGCAACTCGCGCTACTGCGGGGTTTCGGTCTTGACGGCGCCGATCCGACGAGCGCGGAGTTCATCCACACGACCGTTGAATGCGCCAAGCTCGCCTTTGCCGACCGCGAAAAGTTCTATGGCGATCCAAATTTTGTCGAGGTGCCGGGCGAAACGCTGCTGTCGGAAGCTTACAATGCCGAGCGGCGCAAGCTGGTCGGCGAAATGGCTTCGCTCGAGCAGCGGCCGGGAACGATCAAGGGTTTTGGCAAGACGCTTCCGCTGCGCGTGCCGGCGGGAGCGGGCACGGTCGTGGCCGGGGCGGGCGAGCCGACCGTCGGGAAGATATGGACGCACGACGACGCGCGCGATCCGAGCGTCATCGTGGTCGAAGACGCCAAGCTCGACAGCGCTGGCGCCATGCGCGGCGACACCGTTCATTTCGACATCATCGACCAGGCCGGCAACATGGTGTCGTCGACGCCGTCGGGCGGCTGGCTGCAATCCTCGCCCACGATCCCGGAGCTCGGCTTCTGCCTTGGCTCGCGCGCGCAGCAGTTCTGGCTCGACGAGGGCCATCCCGCTTCGCTCGCGCCCGGCAAGCGGCCGCGGACCACGCTCACGCCGACGATGGCGCTGCGTGATGGCGAACCCTATCTCGCCTGGGGTTCTCCCGGCGGCGATCAGCAGGACCAGTGGACCGCGCAGTTCTTCCTGCGCCACGTGCACGCGAAGATGAACCTGCAAGAGGCGATCGATGCGCCGGCCTGGCATTCCGAGCACTTCCCGGCCTCGTTCTGGCCGCGCGAGGCGCGACCGGGTGTGCTAGTGGTGGAGGGCCGGCTGTCGGCGGATACGATCAAAGAATTGCGCCGCCGCGGCCACAAGGTCGAGGTGGAAGCCGATTGGTCGGAAGGTCGGCTGACGGCGGCCTCGCGCGTGGGCAATCGCCGCCGCGCCGCGGCTAATCCGCGCGGCATGCAAGGCTACGCCGCCGGCCGCTGACGATCAGCGTGGCAGCCGCGTCTCAGCCGCTTGGGCGGCCTCTTCCATGGTCATGAACACCGCGCCTTCGTTGGCGAGCCGGTCGACCAATCCCTCGAGCGCCAACATTCGGTAGCCGCGCCCGATCACGAACGGGTGCATGGTGTAAGTCAGCACGCCCCAATCGACGGTCTTCTTCATGTAAAGGAATTCGTCGAGCCAGCTTTCCATCACGGCGCGCGCCGGCTGCAGGCCGGGCAATACGGTTGAAGCAGTGCGTACGAATTCGAAATGCGGATAGTCGTCGAGTGACCAACTGATCGGCATTTCGATTAGCGTGGTCGGCTCGCCAAAGCGGAACGGCTCGCCCAATCTGGCGATGTCTCCGCGCCGTGCGCGATAGGGTAGGTAGTCGGCGCCCATCAGGCTGGAGTCGTATTTGAAGCCATGCTGGAGTAGCAAGTCGATGGTGTGCTCGCTCAAGTCCCATGACGGCGAGCGGTAGCCGCGCGCCTTGCGCCCCGTGAGGCGCGCGATGGCGTCATTGGCGCGCACCAAATCGGCTTCCTCTTCGTCGCGGCTCTGGATTGCCGGCGGAATATGCGACCAGCTGTGGTGCGCAACCTCGTGGCCGCCCGCGACCACCGCCCCGCATTCGTGCGGCCAGCTTTCGATGGTGAAGCCGGGGATGAACCAGGTCGCTTTGATTCCACGCATTTTAAGGAAATCGAGAATCCTCCACGCGGCAACCGCCCCGAACTCGCCGCGCGACAGCGGCGTCGGCGTGGTCATGCCGCGGGCGATGAAGCCGGACTGGGTGTCGAAATCGAAGGTAAGGCAAACGATATGGCGGGGCACTTGTGGGTCCTGCGTTGCGCGGGGCGGCAAGATCGCATCATACTATGACGGGTAACAGAGGTCATGGCGGTCAAGGAAATCGGCATCATTCTCAACGGCGCCACCGGGCGCATCGGCGCGACCCAGCATCTGGCAAACGCGCTGGCGCCCATCCGCGCGGAAGGCGGGCTTGCCATCGGCGCCGACCGCATCATGCCGCGCTTGCTGCTACTCGGGCGCGACCGTGACGCGCTCGCCGGCCTGGCGCAGACCTACGGCATCGACGAATGGAGCAGCGATCTCGATACCGCACTGGCGAAGCCGGATTTCCCGATCTTCTTCGATGCGGCGGCCACCAAGCAGCGCGTTTCGGCGCTGAGCAAGGCGATCGCCGCCGGCAAGCACATTTATAGTGAGAAGCCGGTGGCGCCGTCGGTAGCCGAAGGCGTCTCTCTATTGCACGCGGCGCAGGCGCGCGGGCTTAAGGCCGGCGCGGTCGAGGACAAGATCAATCTTCCCGGTATGCAGAAACTTCTGGCGCTCTCCCAGTCCGGGTATTTCGGCCGCGTCACTGGCTTCCGGCTCGATTTCGGTTGGTGGGGGTTCGACGGCGCCGAGCGCGAGAGCCAACGGCCGAGCTGGAATTACCGGCGCAGCGGCGGTGGCGGTTTGACCAGCGACATGGTTCCGCATTGGCGCTATGTGATCGAAGACATTCTCGGGCCCATCCGCCGCGTGGTGACGGCGGCTGCGACCGCGATCCCACAGCGCGTGGATGAGGTCGGCGAGCGTTTCGATGTGGATGTGGACGACACCTCGTTCACGCTCGCCGAATTGGCGAACGGAACGGTGGGAACGATTGTCTGCTCCTGGGCGACGCGCGTGCGGCGCGATGATCTCGTGACGTTGCAGATCGACGGCACCGACGGCTCGGCGCTCGCCGGCCTGCACCGCTGCTGGACGCAAAACACGTCCGACACACCCACCATCCGGCGCTTCAATCCCGACAGCGATATCGGCGCCGACTATCGCGGCCAATGGAAAGAGGTCGCCGTCGCGCCGGCCTACACCAATCCGTACCGCGTCGGTTGGGAGAATTTCCTGCGCCACGTCGTCGCCGACGCACCGCTGGTCTGCAATTTTGCCGCCGGTATCCGCGATGTGCAGTTGGCGGAAGCGTGCTATCGCAGTGCCGCCGAACAAAAATGGATCACCCTCGATGACATCTCCGGCTAGCCCCACCGCTTTCGTTTCCGGCGCCTCGACCGGCCTGGGTTACGCCATCGCCTGCGGCCTGGCGCAAGCCGGTTACGATCTCGTGGTCACCAGCCGCGACATCGCCCGGCTCGACGGGCTGTTGCGCGATCCGGTGGTGCAGGGCCGCAAGGTGCTGCCGGTGAAGCTCGACTTGCGGCTCGAGGCCGATATCGCGCAGTCCTTCGCCGCCGCGGCCGACGCTCTCGGCAGCATCGACGTGCTGGTCAATAATGCCGCGCGCACGCTGGTCAAGCCGGCGATCGAGGTGACCTGGGCGGAATGGGACGACGTAGTCGACACCGACCTCAAGGGCGCCTATTTCATGGCGCGGACCTATGCAGCGCATTGCACCGCCCGCAGCCGCCCCGGTTGCGTCGTCAACATCGCCTCGACCCACGGCATGACCGGATTTGCTGGTCGCACGGTCTATGGGACCGCCAAAGGCGGACTTATCCAGATGACGCGGATGTTGGCGATCGAATGGATCGGAAAAAATATCCGGGTCAATGCGGTTGCGCCGGCAACTGTACTCACTGCCTCGCGCGCAAAGATGTATGACGACAAGACGCGCGAAAGCATGCTCGCACGCATCCCGACTGGACGCTTCATCACGCCGGAGGAAGTCGCCGCCGCGGTCATTTTCCTCGCCAGCCCCGGCGCGGCCTCGATCACCGGCCAGACGCTGGCCGTCGATGGCGGGTTTATGGCGGCCTAGCGGATACGCCGGTTTAGCATGCAATACGCCCATGCCCGGACGCCGGTTGCGCCAGGGACCATCGCGGCGCTAGCTTGATAAAGCGCAAGACGTGGGCTGCGCGCACCCACTATGATTTCCTTCTGAATTCCCGCTCATTTCTGCCTGCCAGGAGATTCCGGCTTGAAAATTGGCATTCTATTGGGCGACGACATCGGTCTCGAAGTCGTGCCTGAGGCCGTCAAGGTGATGAAAGCTGCGGTATCGCGGTCAGATCTTGTCATCGATTGGCAGCCTTTGCCGATCGGCAAAGAAGGCCACGAGATGGAGGGCAATACGCTGCCGCCGACCACCGAGGCGGCGCTGTGGAAGCTCGACGGCTGGATTATGGGGCCGATCGGGCATGCGGCCTATCCGCGCAATGACGCGACCTGGGTCATGCCGCCGGTACGCAAAAAATACGAATTGTTCGCCGCCGTTCGCCCGTCGCGCTCCTACCCGAGCGTGAAGTCGATCCACAAGGACGTGGACATCGTCTTCGTGCGCGAAATCTCCGAAGGCATGCTCTATTCGGAAACGGTGGTGGCGGGCGCGCCGGAGTTCCGGCCGAACGACGACATCACCGTCGCCATGCGCGTGATCACGCGCAAGGGGTCGAACCGGGTGGCGCGCGAAGCCTTCGAGATCGCGCGCACGCGTCCGCGCAAGAAGGTGACCGCCGCGCACAAGGAGCCGGTCTATCGGCTGGCCTGCGGCATGTTCGCCGAGGAATGCCGTAAGGTCGCGCGCGAATTTCCCGACGTAAAATTCGAAGAAGCGATGATCGACACCATCTCGATGAAACTGGTGATGGCGCCGCAGCAATACGACGTGGTCGTCACCAGCAACCAGTTCGGCGACATCCTCACCGATATCGGCGCCGGACTGGTCGGCGGCTTAGGACTCGCGCCCGGCCTCTGCGTCGGCGAGCGCCAGGCCATGGCGCAGGCCACCCACGGCTCGGCGCCCGACATCGCCGGCCGCAACATCGCCAACCCTTACGCCATGATCGCGTCATCGCAGATGCTGCTGGCCTATCTCGGCCGCAAGCACAACGAACCGAGAGCTACGGCCGCCGCCGGCTATATGCAGGCGGCGATCGACAAAGTCGTCACGCAAGCTAAACACCTGACCCCGGACCTGGGCGGCAAGGCCAGCACCCAGGACATGGGAAACGCCATCGCGGCGGCCGTACAATAATAACGCGCGGGCCACGCAAAACTCGGAAACACCCAGTCATGTACAATCTTCAGCTCAGCCCCGAACAGTTGGAAATCCGCGACACGGTACGCGACTTCGTGACGCGCGAGGTCAAGCCGGTGGCGCTCAAGGCGGACCGCCTCGATGTTCGCGACCGCAGCCTGTTGGCGGACCAGATCGACGCAGCCTCGCAATTGGGCTTGCGCACGCTCGCTTTGTCGGAAGAGCGCGGCGGCGCCGGTGTGGACGCACTGACCTGCTGCATCGTGACCGAGGAATTGGCGGCCGGCGACGCCGACCTTGCCGCCACGCTTTCGGAAAGCTCGCGGCTCGCTCATCTGTTGTTCGATCAGGCCATGAACGATGCGCAGCGCGACGCCTTTTTGCCGAAGTTCTTGAAAGACGACACCTATCATCTCGCCTTCGCCGGCCACGAGGGCGGAATCGATACGCGGCTCGGCATCAACTATCATCGCCCGGCGGCGGCCGCGATGGCGATCAAGACGACGGCGGTGAAATCGGGCAACGACTTTATCGTCAACGGCGTCAAGGATTGCGTTGCCAATGCGCCGGTCGCTGGCCTGTTTGCGGTGCTGGTCGAAATTCCCGGGCAGGGCGCCGGCGTGCTGCTGGTGCCGGCGAACGCGCCGGGCGTCAGCGTGCAAGCGCACGAACAGGCCTGGCACCATGGCACCTGCGGCGCGGTCACGTTCAAGGACTGCCGGGTGCCGGCCGGCAATCTGCTCGGCAACGACGCGGCGGCGCTTCTGACCGGCGCGCATGCGCATGGCCGCGGCAATCCGCTGGCGCAGGCGCTCAATCTCGGCATCGGCCGCGCCGCTTACGAAGCCGCGCTCGATTATGCGCATATTCGCGTGCAGGGCGGCCGCCCGCTCATCGAGCATCAGGCGATCGGCACCAAACTGGCCGAGATCGCGATCAGGCTGGAAGTCGCGCGCGCCGCCGTCTGGCAGGCGGCTTGGGCCTCCGACCATCCGGAAGCCATCGCCGACCGCAGCCTGTCTGATCTGCCGTTGCAGGTCATGGCGCAGGTCTTCACCTCCGAGATGGTGATGAAAGCCGCCAAGGATTCCGCGGAAATGTTCGGCGCCATGGGCGTGATGCGCGACATGCCGCTGCAGAAATACATCCACGATGCCCGCGTCTGCCTGCACTCCGGCGACGGCAATACCGACGCCAAGCTGCGCATCGCGGAAGTGCTCGCCGGTTACCGGCGCGTCGGCAATGGCGCGATGGCGCTGGCCGGCGAATAACAACGAAACATTTCAGGTGAGGATGTTCTTATGGACTTTACACTGAGCAACGAACAGCGCTCCTGGCAGATGGCGGCGCGCAAATTCGCCGACGAGGAAATCCGCCCGCTCTCGCTGCGCTGCGACGCCATCGAGACCGCGCGCGAGACCTGGGATTGGGACATCATCAAGAAGGGCTCCAAGCTCGGTTTCCGCACCGTGGCGGTGCCGAAGGAATGGGGCGGGCAAGGCACCGATTTCGTGACGCAAGCGCTGGTAATGACCGAACTCGCTAAGGCCGACAGCGCGATTTCCAAGGCGTTCAGCCAGAACTGGAAATGGAGCCATCTTATCTCGCAGGCCTGCACCGAGGAGCAGAAGCAGCGCTTCCTGCCGGCCTTCGTCGCCGACGACACATTCGTGCTCGGCAAGGGCATCACCGAGCCGAGCGCCGGCTCCGACAACCGCATGCCGGGAGACGATCCCAAGACCGGGCTGAAGCTGCGCGCCGAACGCAAGGGCGACGAGTGGATCCTCAACGGCGAGAAGGCCTTCATCGCCAACGCGCCGATCGGCAAGCTGTTCTTTATCGACGCGCGCACCGACGCCACGGTGGCGCCGAAAAAGGGCACCTCCATGTTCCTGGTGCCGAGCGACACGCCCGGCTTCCGCATCGGCAAGGTATTCAACAAGAGCGGCTGGCGCTTCTACCAGAACGGCGAAATGATCTTCGAGAACGCGCGCGTGCCGCACGCCAATCTGGTCGGCGAAGTGGGCGGCGCGGTGCACAAGACCGGTGGCTCCGGCGGCGACACCACCGGCGGCGACCTGTTCGGCGACCTCGAGCTTGCCGCTAATGCGCTCGGCATCTGCGACGATGCCTGCGAGACCGCGCTGCGCTACGCCAAGACCGAAAAGCAGGGTGGCCAGGTTCTGTTCGCGCAACAGAACATCCAGCTGCAGATCAACAGGATGTACATGCTGACCGAGGCGCTGCGCGCGTACGTGATGCGCGTGGCCTGGGAACACGACATGAGGATCCATTCGCGCAACGCCGGGCTGGCGATGAACTATTCGTGCGACGTCGTGAACGAAGTTTCCGAGC
>DAIMKK010000087.1:0-9138 GCA_036721745.1 Pseudolabrys sp.
AGCAGCCGCGCGATTTTGCCTTCAAGCCGGCCGAGATGGTCGACATAGGCGATCACGCGTTCGCCCGGAGTGCCCAAGACCGGCGCGGCGACCGCCATGCCGCCCGGCGACATGTCGATGACCTGGCACGGGTATTCGCGCCGGTCGGCCAGCATATAGCGTCCGAGCAGGTTGACCTTCACACGCTGATGCCGCCGGCGCTCTTCGGCCCGCGGCACAGTTCTTGGCTTGATCAATGGTAGCGCCATGGCGTCTAGCATATTTGGACGCGTTCTCCCGCAGCCAACAACCCTAGGAGTCTATCGTTAACGGCGCGTTAGCCGGTCCGTTTGCCCGAAGGGGTCTCGCGACCGCCACTATAGACCACGAAACCATGCCGCAGGCGGACGTCCTCGGTGGACGGCGCGAAGCGGGGAGCGATCGGGTTGTCGATTTCCGCCCCGAGATGACGCAGGGCGCCAAATTCAAGCTCGACCAGCGGCTTTTCGCCCAGCCAATAGGGCGGAACGATCGGGACCATCACGCCCATTGCACGAATGCGGGCATGGCCGGTGTGGGCAAGCGGCAGCAGCAGGAATTCGAGGTCGAGTTCGGCACCGTCCGCGGTGCGCCCGGTGAGGCCGGCCACGGCGCCGATCGATTCATTGTTCACGACCACCAGCAGGTCATCGATCATCTTGCGGCTTTTCTCGTCCCACAGCGAGATGAATTCCTCGCCTTTGATCTCGCGGCAAAACAGCGCGCAGACGCGGGTGCCGGCCAGACGGAACCGCAACTGGTCGACGAAATCGGCCGCCAGCATGAAGGTGTCGCCGAGCGCATGGCGAATTGCAGCCGGATCGATGTCGGCGCGTTCCGGGGCCGGACGCGTGCCGCGCTTTTCATTCCAATAGTCGAACAGCGCTCGCGTGGATTCGTGTTTCATGGCCGCCACCTGTTCCGTCGCGAGACGGTGCCGACGTCTGGATGTCCCGGGTCGGGACAACCGCGCCGGCTTTTCGCCGCGACATCACAGGAAGAGCAGGCGGCGTGCCGCCGGCGCGGTTTGGCGCCGCCAAGCCCGGTTAATGTTAAGACGCCGGCGAATTACCCGGCCGTCGCGGCTTGCGGCCATGCGGCCAAGGGGTTAACTGAGTTTCTCAACGGAAGCTCATCGTGCAACGCGAACCGCTGTTCAATATTCCTCCGGTGATCGTCGCGTTGCTGGCAGTGCTGGCGCTCGTGCACGGCGTGCGCACCGAGTTGCTCAGTGACGAGCAGAACATCGAGTTCCTGTTCACGTTCGCATTTATCCCCGCGCGCTATGACATATCGGTCGTACTCGGCGGCGTGCTGCCGGGCGGCTTTGGCGCCGAGGTTTGGACCTTCGTCACATATTCGCTGATTCATGCCGATTGGACCCATTTCGGCGTCAATGCAGTGTGGCTGCTGCCGTTCGGCAGCGCGGTGGCGCGGCGGTTCGGCGCATTGCGGTTCCTTGCGTTTTTCGCGGCGACGGCGGCGGCCGGCGCGGCACTGCATTTGGCCACCCATGCTGGCGAGCAGGTGCCGGTGATCGGGGCTTCGGCGGCGATTTCCGGCACCATGGCGGCGGCGATGCGGTTTGCCTTCCAGCACGGCGGTCCGCTCAGCTTCCGGCGCAGTGGCGATGCCACCGACTATCGCGTGCCGGCGATCCCGCTCAGCGGCGTGCTGCGCGACCCGCGTGTGCTCGCCTTCCTGGCGGTGTGGTTCGGGATCAATATTCTGTTCGGGGTTGGTTCGCTGGCGATGCCCGGCATCGGGCCGAACCAGGTAGTCGCCTGGCAGGCTCATATGGGCGGCTTTCTCGCCGGCCTGTTTTTGTTTTCCTGGTTCGATCCCGGGCCGAAGGAGCCACAAGAACCACAATATGACGATATTGGTGCAACGCGGCATTAGTCACATTGTCGCGAGTGCGCTTGATGGAACCGGCAAGTCGGCGGGATCGTTGTCATTCACTCGGAGTCGCGGGTCTCCCCGCAGCCGGGTCTAGGGAGGCTGCCATGAACGTCAAAGCAATCTTGGCCGCCAAAGTTTCGGGAGCTTTGGGCGGCGACATAATCTCCATCGAGCCGACTGCCGATCTGGCGGCGGCAGTTAAACTGTTGAGTGCGCACCGCATCGGCGCGGTCCTGATCCGCGGCGCGGGAGGGCGCCTCGCCGGCATATTGTCGGAGCGCGACATCGTGCGCGCCATCGCCGAACAAGGCGCCGCCGCGCTTACGTCGTCCGTCGGGCAGGTGATGACTCGCAACGTCGCCACCTGCGGCGAGGACGACAGCATCGCCAGCATTATGGAGCGGATGACGGAAGGAAAATTCCGGCATATGCCGGTGTTGGCCAAGGGCCAGCTGATCGGCTTGGTTTCGATCGGCGACGTGGTCAAGCAACGCGTCGGGGAAATCGAGCAGGAGTCCGAAGCGATGCGGGATTACATCCGCACCGCGTAACTACTTGGCCGACCCATTGCCGCCATAGGGCTGCGACAGTGCGGTGACCGCCTCGGTCACCGCGTCGATGTTTTTTTCCGCCGCCTCGGCGCCGATCTTGATCGCTTCTGCGGCGCGATGGAAATCGAACCAGCCGACCGGGCCCAACCGCGGGCTGATCAGCACGTCGGGCGGATCGCCGGCCAAGCGTGCGCGGGTGATGCGATCCTGCATGACGTTGAACGCTTCGACCATCACGGTCGGAATGCCGGGTCGGCCGCGTCGTCCGAGAAATTGCCGGCGCAACGAGCGTTCGCCGCCGAACAGGCCACGCAGTCCGTTCGATTTGGCCGGTTCCGGGACCGGCGGTTCGCCGTCGTCGGAGCCGTGATTGGCGATAATGGTGCCGCGCCCGAACAGATCCGAATTGAGATTGACCGCAATCACCAGCCGGGCGCCGAGCGCGCGCGCCGCCGACACCGGCACTGGGTTGACCAGCGCGCCGTCCACCAGCCAGCGCCCGCCGATCAGCACCGGCGGGAAAATTCCCGGCAGCGCATAGGAAGCGCGCAGCGCCTCGGCCAGCCGGCCGCGGGTGAGCCAGATTTCATGGCCGGTATTGAATTCGGTGGCGATGGCGGCAAAGCGGATCGGCAAATCGTCGATGCGGCTGTCGGCGAGCGTGGTCTCTAGCTTGGTTGCGAGGTGGTCGCCGCGGATAAGGCCGGATCCGGACAGGCTGATGTCGAGATAGCTCAAAATGCCGCGCACCGTCAGTTCGCGCGCCCATTCTTCCAGGCTGTCGAGCTGGCGGGCGGCATAGCAGCCGCCGACCACCGCGCCGATCGACGTGCCGACGATGACGTCCGGCACGATGCCGTGGGCGGCGAGTGCCCGCATCACGCCGATATGGGCGAAGCCGCGCGCGGCGCCGCCGCCGAGCGCGAGCCCGATGCTCGGGCGCGTGGCGGCCGGCTGCAGTGGCGTGGTGGTGGCTTCCGCGGAGCGGTCGCCGTTGCGCACGCGCGCGAATAACCCCTCAAACACCAAACTATTCTCCCGTCCCCCGATGTCGGATCGGGTCAGCCACCGGACAAGCGTTTCACCCCGATAGGATGAAAACTGCTGGCGGAGTCTTGTGACCGAAACGTGACAGGGAGCGTGCGCTTACGTGATTACATAAAGGTTAAATGCGGCAGCGGGCGCTTAGCTGTGCATGATCTTATCCGAAAACCGGTGCGCATCCCCGATCAAGTCGAGGACAAGCTTTTCGGGATCATGCGCTAGTTCACCGGCCGCTGCATCGCAAACACGCTTTCGACCGCGGCATATTCGTCGTAGCCGCAGCGGGCGATCGGCCGCATGGCCGCGGTGTCGAGCCGGCCGTCGACGATGAAGCGGTCGTCGATATAGACGCCGACGACCTGGCCGAACACGACATGGCAATCGAGTGGCTTGCCGTCGATATCTTCCATCGTCACGATCTTGAGGCGCTTGCATTCGAGCGCGCAAGGCGAGGCCTTCACCCGTGGCGGCTTGACTAGCCGCGACGGCGCCGGTTCGAGGCCGGCGCGCCCCATCTCGTTGGCGCCGCGCGGCAGCGGCGCCGAGGTTAAGTTCATCGCCTCGCGCAAATCCCATGTCGCGAGATTGCAGACGAACTCGCCGGTCTCTTCGATGAAGCTCACCGAATCCTTGCGTCCTTCGCTGGCGAACATCACCAGATTGGCGCGGCTGTTGACGCCGTTGAAATAGGAATAGGGCGCCAGATTGATTTCGCCTTTGGCGCTCATCGAGGTGATCCAGCCGATCGGGCGCGGCGCCACGATGGCCTTGAACGGGTCGTGCGGCAGCAGCCGCTTATCGCGCTTGTCTGGCTCGTAGAACATGGATTCTTTTCTCTTGGCGCATGATCTTGCCCGAAAACCGGTTCCCACTTTTCGGGATCATGCGCTAGTCCCCGAAGTGTGTGACGATTGCCGCGAGCGGCGGACGTTCTCGATCCTCTGGCGGCTTGGCGGCGCGCCCGATATGGACGAAGCCGGCGACGCGCTCATTGGGCGCGACGCCCAATTTATCCAGCACGCGCCGATCGTAGGCGTACCACTCGGTGATCCAACTCGCCGCGAAGCCCATGGCGTGGGCGGCGATGACCAGGCTCATGGCCGAGGCGCCGGCCGAGAGTTGCTGCTCCCATTCCGGAATCTTGACGTGCGGGCCGGCGCGGCTGACCACGGCGATCACCAGTGGTGCGCGCGCCAGCCGCGCCCGTTCGAACTCCATTTGCTCGGGCGTGGCGTCGGCGCGGTCGGCGGCAAAGGCGGCGGCGATCGCGTCGCCAGCCGCTTTGCGGCCGTCGCCTTCGAACACGATGAAGCGCCAGGGTGCCAGCTTGCCGTGGTCGGGCACGCGCGAGGCGATGGCGAGCAATGTGTCGATCTCCGGCTTGCTTGGGCCGGGGCCTGTTAATTCCATCGGCTTGACCGAACGGCGGGTCTTGAGCAGCTGCAAGGCGTCGGGCATGTCTGTTCCTTGGAAATAATGTTTGCGCCTAGCATAGGGTCTGCGGGGTGACAAACTGGGCTACTGGCTTGAAATCGCCGCGATTTGGGCTGAAAACGGTCTCGTAATGAGAACTGCACCCGCATTCGTCACTCGCGGCCGACTGTGGCCGGCGCTCGTGATCGTGCTGCCTTTGCTGGTACCGCAGGCGGCAGCGGCGCAAGCGGGCGGGCAGAATTCCTTATTGTCGGCAGCGCCCACCGGCGGACAGCTCGCGCCAGGCCCGGCTACGCGCGGCGCGCCGTTCGGTCCGGGCGGCGTGCTGGCGCCGCAATCGGAATGGCCACCGAACGCGCCGCCTGCGGGCGCGCCGACCGCGGTGCCAACAGTGCCTGTTGGGCAGGTGGCGCTCGCGCTCACGGCGCACTTCGGCAAGCAATTACCGCCCATCGGCGGCGGATTGACGTGGCGAATCTATTCGGCCAAGCGCGACGCCGCCGTGAGTTACCGGCTAGTCAAGGAAGACAAGTCGCCTGCGCCCACGCTGGTGCTGCCGGCCGGTGCCTATATCGTGCATGTCGGCTTCGGGCTCGCCACCGCGGTCAAGCCGGTGACCTTAAACGGACCGAACGTGCACGAGAACTTCGATCTCCCGGCCGGCGCGCTGCGCCTGGAAGGCCGCGTCGGCGACGTGCGCATTCCGGCCGGACAGGTTTCGTTCGACGTTTATAAAGGCAGCCAGTTCGAGCCCGGCGACCGCCGGCCGATCGCCGAACACGTGATGACCGGCAACGTGGTGGTGGTTCCGGAAGGCACCTATTACATCGTGTCGAACTACGGCGACGCCAACTCGGTGGTGCGCTCCGACATCCGCGTACAGGCCGGCAAGCTCACCGACATCACCGTCACGCACCGCGCCGCCGCGATCACGCTCAAGCTGGTGAGCGAGAAGGGCGGCGAGGCGCTCGCCAATACCGCCTGGTCGGTACTCACGCCCGGCGGCGACGTGATCAAAGAATCGATCGGCGCGTTTCCGCGCGTGATCCTGGCCGAGGGCGAATATCGCGCCATCGCGCGCAACGAGGGCCGAGTCTACGAGCGCGAATTCAAGGTCGTCACCGGCGTTGACGGCGACGTCGAGGTGCAGGCGCAGTAGCGCATGATCCTCTCAATGGCGGGAACCAACCCGCAATGCCGATCGTTGGAATAGATTATGGTGACGCAACCGATTGCAAACGACGCAGCCACGGATATTTTTGCCGAACTCGATGCCAAAGCGATCGCGTTGCTGCTCGACGTGGACGGTACGCTGATCGATATCGGGCCGTCGCCGAACGAAGTGCATGTCGCCGACGATTTGCGCGACTTGCTCGCGCGCCTGTCGCGGAAAACCGGCGGCGCGCTCGCGCTCGTGAGCGGGCGCCCGATCGCCGATCTTGACACGCTGTTCGCGCCGCTCAAGCTGCCCGCGGTCGGCGGGCACGGCGCCGAACTGCGGCTACGCGCGGGCGAGGCATCATGTTCCGTCGCGCCGCTGTCGTCCGATCTGCGGCGGCATCTCGCCGAGGCGGCGACTCCGGGCTCCGGCGTCATCGTCGAAGACAAGGGCTATTCGCTCGCGCTGCATTATCGGCAGGCGCCGCAGCACGAGGACCGCCTGCGTTCGCATATCGCGGCCGGCCGTGCCGCCTATCCCGGCGAGGCGACCGAAGTGCTGCCGGGCAAGGCGATGCTCGAAGTCAAGCGTCCGAACGTGAACAAGGGCGACGGCGTGCGCGATCTGATGCGCCAGCCGCCGTTCGCCGGCCGCACGCCGGTGTTCATCGGCGACGACGTCACCGACGAATCGGTGTTCGCGGTCTTGCCCGATATCGGCGGCATCGGCTTCTCGGTCGGGCGGCATTTTGCCGGGCTCGCCGGCATTTTCGATTCGCCACTCGACGTGCGCCGCGCCTTGCAGCGGCTGGCGGCCAGGGCGCAGGCGCGGCCATGAGCGAATCCACGCTCGATCTCGCTGTCATCGGCAACGGCCGCACCGCAGCTCTGGTCGAACCGTCCGGGCGCATCGTTTGGTGGTGCCTGCCGCGCTACGACGGCGATCCGGTGTTCTGCCGGTTGATGGCCGGGACCGAGGAAAAAGGTTTCACCGATGTGGTGCTCGACGACCAGGTCGAGATTCGCTCGGAATATATGCGCAACACCGCTATCGTGGTGACCGAGCTGGTCGACCGCAATGGCGGGACGGTGCGCATCACCGACTTCGCGCCGCGCTTCCATCACTATGGCCGCATCTTCCGGCCGCCGCAGCTCGTGCGCATCATCGAGCCGATTGCCGGCATGCCGCGCATCACCATCCGCTTCCGCGCCACCCATCGCTATGGCGTGCCGCTAACCTCGCATTCTTCCAGCAGCAACAGTATCCGCTACTGGCGCGACGACGTGCCAGTGCGGCTGACCACCAATGCGCCGCTCTCTTATGTCGAGAACGAGGCCTCCTTCGTGCTCACGCGTCCGGTGCACATGGTGATGGGCGTGGACGAGCCGTTCGAAGGCGCGCTCGAGAGCACCTGCCGGGAATTCTGCGACCGCACCCGCGACTATTGGATGGAATGGGTGCGCCGGCTCGCCTTCTCGATCGACTGGCAGGACGAGATCATTCGCGCCGGCATCACGCTCAAGCTTTGCAATTTCGAGGAGACCGGCGCGATCGTCGCGGCGCTCACCACCTCGATCCCGGAGGGGCCGGGATCGAGGCGTAACTGGGACTACCGCTATTGCTGGATGCGCGACGCTTTTTTCGTTGTGCGCGCGCTCAATCGCATCGGCGCGACACGCACGATGGAGGAGTTCATCTCCTATATCCTGAGCATCGCGGCCGGCCGCGCCGACCGGATTAAACCGCTTTATGGCGTGGTGCATACCGCTACGCTCGAGGAGCACACGGCGGAGGCGCTTGCCGGTTTCAACGGCGACGGACCGGTGCGCATCGGCAACGCCGCGGTGGATCAGGATCAGCACGACGTCTATGGCAGCATCATCATGGCGGCGACGCCGATGTTCTTTGATCGCCGGCTGCCGAAGCCGGGCGACATCGAACTGTTCAAGGTGATCGAGCCGCTCGGCGAGCAGGCCGCGCGGTTCGCGCTCGAGCCGGACGCCGGCATATGGGAATATCGCGGGCGCAAACGCGTGCACACTTATTCGGCGGCGATGTGCTGGGCCGGTTGTCAGCGGCTGGCGGCGATCGCGGCCCATCTCGGTTTGCCGGAACGGGCGACCTACTGGGGCGACATTTCAAAACGGATTGGCGAGGAGGTGCTGCGGCGCGCCTGGAATCCCAAACGCAAGGCATTTTCCGCCGCTTTCGGCAGCGACGACCTCGACGCTAGTTGCCTGCTGCTGGCCGAAATCGGGTTGATCGCGCCCGACGACCCGCGTTTTGTTTCCACCGTGGAGGAGATCAACCGTGAACTTCGGCGCGACTTCCACGTTATGAGGTATGTCGCCGCGGATGATTTCGGCTTGCCGGAGACGGCTTTTTTGATTTGCAGGTTCTGGCTGATCGATGCAATGTGGGAAATCGGGCGCCGTGACGAGGCCCGCGAAATGTTCGTCGACGCTCTCAAATTGCGAAACCGCTACGGATTGCTGTCGGAAGACGTGCACCCGGTGACTGGTAAACTGTGGGGTAATTTTCCACAGACCTATTCGATGTCAGGGTTGATATTGACCGCGATCAAACTATCGCGGAGCTGGGGAGACCGGTATTGGCGCGGCTCGTCGTAGTCTCGAACAGAGTTAGCGTTCCCGATCGCAGCGCGCGCGCCGGCGGGCTCGAGGTTGCAATCCGGCCGACGCTGCGGCGGCGCGGCGGGCTTTGGTTCGGCTGGAGCGGACGCGTCGCGGACAACGATCCGGGTCCCGCCAAGATCGCCGAACACGACAACACCACTTACGCCACCATCGATCTGCGCAAAGACGACTACCAGGAATTTTACAACGGCTTTGCCAACCGCGTGCTGTGGCCGATCCTGCATTACCGGCTTGACCTCGCCGAATTCACGCGCCGCGATCTCGGTGGCTATTTCCGCGTCAATGAATTCTTCGCCAAACACCTGGAGAAGCTGCTCAAGCCCGACGACGTGATCTGGGTGCATGATTATCATCTGATGCCGCTGGCCAAGGC
>DAIMKK010000088.1:0-9106 GCA_036721745.1 Pseudolabrys sp.
GCGACCTCCCCCGCAGGCGGAGGAGGTGAAGAAGAAAGCTTGGCGTCGGCCTCGACTTGCGAGGCATCGATTTTGGCCTTTTCGGCAACGCGGCGGGTGATGGTGTCGAATTCCATCGCTTTCAGGAAGGCGATCAGGTGCGTGTAGTCGGGCTCGTGCACCGCGAGCCGGTCGACCGGAACGTCGAGCGGCACGTTTTGGTCGAGCGTGACCAGCCGTTTCGAAATGCGCGCAATCTCGGCATTGTCGATCAGCGATTGCCGGCGCTTGTCCTGTTTGATCTCGCCGGCGCGCTTGAGCAGCGTTTCGAGATCGCCATATTCACCGATCAATTGCGCCGCGGTTTTTGGACCGATGCCCGGCACGCCCGGCACATTGTCGGACGAATCGCCGATCAGCGCTTGCACCTCGATCACCTTGTCGGGACCGACGCCGAATTTTTCCATCACCTCGGCGGCACCGATGCGCTTGTCCTTCATGGTGTCGTACATGGTGACGCCATTGCCGACGAGCTGCATTAGGTCTTTGTCGGAGGAGACGATGGTGGTGGTCGCCTTGGCTTCGCTCGCAAGCCGCGCATAGGTTGCGATCAGGTCGTCAGCCTCGAAGCCCGCCTGTTCCAGGCAAGGGATTTCGAAGGCACGCACCGCGTCGCGCATCAACGGGAACTGCGGAACGAGATCCTCCGGCACGTCCGGCCGATGCGCCTTGTATTCTGGATACAATTCATTGCGGAAGGTCTTTTCGGATTTGTCGAACACCACGGCGAGATGCGTGGGCTTTTCGTCCTTCATTTCGGCAACCAGCTTCCATAGCATTGCGCAAAACATGCGGATGCCACCGGTTGGTAATCCGTCAGACCGATAATTGTATTTTTTGGGCTGGTTCATCGCCTGAAAATAGGCGCGAAAGATGTAACCGGAGCCGTCCACCAGGAACAGGTGATCACCCTTCTTGAGCGGGCGCGCCGCCGGGTCCACGGGTACGGGGGTTTTGGCTTTAGATTTTGCGTTTGTCGGCATGGCCGGAATGTGGGCCCAGACGCGGCGTTAATCAATCTGTCGCACGACTCGGCCACAGGAAATGCGGGCACTCGCCACTCGGGACGGCCTCTGCTATGAGACCGGCCAATCCGGGCGGCCGGAATTGAACGCAGTTTAAGACCAAGGATTATTGATGCGCGTTGCCATGATCGGCACCGGCTATGTCGGCCTCGTTTCCGGGGCCTGCTTTGCCGATTTTGGCCACGAGGTGACCTGTGTCGACAAGGACACCGGAAAAATCGCCGCGCTCGGTCGCGGCGAGGTGCCGATCTACGAGCCGGGCTTGAACGATCTGGTCGCCGCCAATACCCGCGCCGGCCGGCTGAAATTCACCAACGATCTACCCGGCGCGGTGAAGGTTGCCGACGCCGTATTCATCGCGGTCGGCACGCCCTCGCGGCGCGGCGACGGCCATGCCGATTTGAGCTTCGTCTATGACGCCGCGCGCGAGATCGCGGCGGCGCTCGGCGGCTTCACCGTGGTGATCACCAAGTCGACCGTGCCGGTCGGCACTGGCGACGAGGTCGAGCGCATCATCCGCGACGCGCGGCCCGACGCGGAGTTTGCGGTGGTGTCCAATCCGGAATTCCTGCGCGAAGGCGCCGCCATCCGGGATTTCAAGCTTCCCGACCGCATTGTGGTTGGCAGCGACGATGCGCGCGCGCGCGAGGTAATCAGCGAGCTCTACCGGCCGCTTTACCTCAACCGGTCGCCGATTTTGTTCACCGACCGGCGCACCGCCGAATTGATCAAATACGCCGCCAACGCCTTCCTCGCTACCAAGATCACCTTCATCAACGAAATCGCCGATCTCGCCGAAAAAGTTGGCGCCGACGTGCAGGAGGTTGCGCGCGGCATCGGGCTCGACAACCGCATCGGATCGAAATTCCTGCATGCCGGCCCCGGATTCGGCGGCTCTTGCTTTCCCAAGGACAGCGTGGCGCTGCTCAAGACCGGCCAGGATCACGACGCGCCGCTGCGCATCGTCGAGGCGGTCGTGGCGGTCAACGATGCGCGCAAGCGTGCGATGGCGCGCAAGGTGGCGGCGGCGCTGGGCGGCGAATTGCGCGGCAAGACGATTGCCGTGCTCGGGCTGACGTTCAAGCCGAACACCGACGACATGCGCGAGTCGCCGTCGATCCCGCTGATCACCGCGCTGCAGGACATGGGCGCCAAGGTGCGCGCCTATGATCCGAACGGCATGGAGCAGGCCAAGCCACTGATGACCAATGTCGCCTTTTGCAACGACGCCTATGATTGCGCGCAAGGCGCCTCCGCGCTGGTGATCGTGACCGAATGGGAGCAGTTCCGCGCGCTCGATTTCGCGCGGCTCAAAAAGGTGATGGAGCGGCCGGTGCTGGTCGACTTGCGCAACATCTACCGACCGGAGGAAGTCGCGCGCCACGGCTTCGTTTACGAAAGCGTAGGGCGGGCGAAGAGATGAGCAACGTCAGTCCGCATAGACGTTGATTGGCCCCGCGCCAGCGCGCGGGGCAGGCAGAAAATTTCCATATTGCTATATGAGTTTTTCCCATCCGTTTTTCGGGTGACGACGTCACACATGCGAACTTTCGATACACCGCTTCCGATCGACGATGCATTGGCGCGGCTTACCGCCGCGCTGGCGGCCAACTATGCCGCCGTATTGGTGGCGCCGCCCGGCGCCGGCAAGACCACGCGCGTGCCGTTGGTGCTGCTCGACGAGGCCTGGGCGCAGGATAAGAAGATACTCGTGCTGGAGCCGCGCCGGCTGGCCGCGCGCGCCGCCGCCGCGCGCATGGCATCGACGATTGGAGAACAGGTCGGCGAGACAGTGGGCCTGCGCGTGCGCTTCGGTTCCAAGATATCGAAACGCACGCGCATCGAGGTGATCACCGAGGGCGTGTTCACGCGGCTGGTGCTTGACGATCCCTCGCTCGCTGGCGTCGCAGCCGTGCTGTTCGACGAATTTCACGAGCGGTCCTTGGATGCCGATCTCGGGCTGGCACTGGCGCGCGACGTTCAACTAGGCCTGCGCGAAGAGCTGAAAATCCTGGTGATGTCGGCGACGCTGGACGGCGCCCGCGTGGCGGCTTTGCTCGGCAATGCGCCTGTGGTCGAAAGCAAGGGCCGCGCGTTCGCCGTGGAGACGCGGTATCTCGGCCGCGATCCGCGTGCGCGCATTGAAAGCCAAGTGGCGGACGCGGCCGCGCGCGGCTTGCGCGCCGAGCAGGGCTCACTGCTGGTGTTCCTGCCCGGCGCCGCTGAAATTCGCCGCACCGAGACGATGCTGAAAGAGCGTGTCGATGACCCGAGCGTGGAAATCGTCGCGCTATACGGTGCACTCGACGCGCGCGAGCAAGACCGCGCGATATCGCCGGCACCGGCCGGGCGGCGCAAGGTGGTACTGGCGACCTCGATCGCGGAGACTTCGCTGACCATCGAGGGCGTGCGCGTCGTGATCGACAGCGGGCTGTCGCGCATTCCGCGCTACGAGCCGGATGTGGGCTTAACAAGGCTGGAAACCGTGCGGGTGTCGCGCGCCGCCGCCGACCAGCGGCGAGGGCGGGCAGGCCGCACCGAGCCGGGTGTCTGCTACCGGCTGTGGGACGAGCCGCAGACAGGATCATTTGAGCCCTATACGCGGCCGGAAATCCTCTCGGCCGATTTGTCGTCGTTCGTGCTCGATCTGGCGCAGTGGGGCGTCAGCGATCCGGGCAAGCTGGCGTTCCTCGACCCGCCGCCGGTGGCTGCGCTCAACGAGGCCAAGGCATTGCTCACTGAACTCGGCGCCATCGATGCGCAAGGCCGTATCACTGAAGAAGGCCGCAAGCTGCGCCAATTGCCGCTGCCGCCGCGGCTCGCCCGTATGGTGGTCGATGCAGCGGCGGAAGGTGATGGCGCGCAAGCCGCGGCGATTGCCGCGCTGCTCACCGAGCGCGGGCTCGGCGGCGACGATGTCGATCTGCGCCACCGGCTCGATCAATTCCGCCGCGACCGCTCGCGCCGCGCCGAGGACGCGCGCGTGATGGTCAAGCGATGGGCCGATACAGTTGGCGGCCAAGAGCGCGGCGGCGATCATTCTCCTGGCGCATTGCTCGCGCTGGCCTATCCTGACCGCATCGCCAAGAACCGCGGTGGCGGAAACGGCGCGTTCCTGCTCGCCAATGGGCGTGGCGGCATGGTCGATCCGGCCTCGGCGCTGGCGCGCGAGCCGTTTTTAGCGGTGGCGGAGCTAACTGGCGCAGCGGCCGCGAGTCGCATTCTGCTGGCGGCGCCGATTGTGCTCGCCGAGATCGAAGCGCGCTTCGGCGACAAAATCCAGAATCGGGACGTCGTAAGTTTCGACGCCGCCTCCGCCTCGCTGCGCGCGCGGCGTAGCCGCCGTCTCGGCGCGCTGGTGTTGGCGGAGCAGATCAGGCAAGTTGTGTCTGATGCTGACAGCACAAAGCTGCTGGCCGAAGGCATCGCGGCGCTCGGCATCGGCAAGCTGCCATGGAGCAAGGCGCAACTGCAGTTGCGCGATCGTGTGCAGTTCCTGCGCAAGGCTGAAGGGGACGAGTGGCCCGATCTTTCGAATGATGCGCTTGCACGCTCGGCCGCCGAATGGCTGGCCCCCTTCCTCACCGGCAAGACGGCGTTGTCGCAGATCGGCGCCGACGAGCTTTCCGCCGCGCTCGATGCCCTGCTGCCATGGGCTTTGCGAAAGCGACTCGACGCCGAGGCGCCGACCCATTTCACCGCGCCCTCCGGTTCGCATGTGCCGATCAATTACGGGGCCGAGGAGGGACCGAAGCTGTCCATCCGGGTGCAGGAGCTGTTCGGGCTCGCCAAGCATCCGGCGATTGCCGGCGGGCGCGTGCCCCTGGTGATCGAATTGCTGTCGCCGGCGCACCGGCCGGTGCAGGTGACGCGCGACCTGCCCGGCTTCTGGCGGGGCAGCTATTCGGAAGTGAAATCCGAAATGTGTGGGCGTTATCCCCGGCATCCCTGGCCCGACGATCCGCTGAGGGCGCCCGCGACACGCCGCGCCAAGCGGCGGGGCGAGTAAAATTTTCATCACTCGTTTAACCGCCCGGTCACCATCGCTAAAGCGCGCTTCGGTGTGCGGCATTGCGTTAAGGCGGTCTTGGGCGGTCCCATGCGACTTTCGCCGCGAACCATCGGGCATTGCACCATGCGACAGATACTCATCCTTGCTGCCGCGCTGCTGGTCGGCGGCAGCTATCTTGCGCGCTTTGCCGACAAGGCGGGGATCGAGGCTCCCGGATCGCAGGCGGCGACAGTGCAGGTCAGCGAACAGCCACAACAGGTCTCGGCCGGTCAGCACAAGATGGAGCTGTCGGGCGGCCGCGACGGCCATTTCCGCGTCGATGCCCGCGTGAACGGCCGGCATATCGATTTCATGGTCGACACCGGCGCCTCGCTGGTGATCCTGCGCGAGACCGACGCCGCCAATGTCGGCCTGCGTCCGATGCCGCGCGACTACACCGCGACCGTCTCCACCGCCAACGGCCGGATCAAGGCGGCGCCCGCCAAGCTCGAGCGCATCGAGGTCGGCGACATCACGGTCTTTGACGTGCAGGCGCTTGTGCTGCCCGACGAGGCGCTGTCGCAGAACCTGCTCGGCGTCACGTTTCTGTCGCGGTTGCGGCGCTACGAATACGCCGACGGCCGCATGCTGCTGGAGCAGTAATTTATCCCGCAATCCTTGAGAATTTTGCCGGATCGCTTTGCCGGTCGGCGGCGTTGAGGTATGCACATGAATGTCGCCCCACCTAGATTTGAGGCTTTGATGTTTCCGACGCCGAAATCCGCCCTCACGCCCAATACCTATGCCTATGAGTCCTCGCCGCTGGTGAAGCCCACTGGCTTCCGCGAATACGACGCCCGCTGGCTATTGGAAAAAGAAATCAACCTGATGGGCGTGCAGGCGCTCGGCATGGGGCTCGGCACGCTGATCCGCAAAATGGGCATCAAACCCGAGATCGTCACCGGCCACGACTTCCGCAGCTATTCGGCCTCGGTGAAACTGGCGCTGGTCACCGGCCTGATGGCGGCGGGCTGCAAGGTGCACGACATTGGGCTGGTGATCACGCCGATGGCCTATTTCGCGCAGTTCGAGTTGGATGTGCCCTGCGTCGCCATGGTCACCGCCTCGCACAACGACAATGGCTGGACCGGTGTGAAGATGGGCGCCAACCGGCCGCTCACGTTCGGGCCCGACGAGATGACACGGCTCAAAGAGATCGTGCTCGGCGCCAAGTTCGATCTCAGAGGCGGCGGCAGTTACGTGTTCGTGGAGAATTTTCCCGACCGCTACATCGCCGATCTGACCAAGCGGCCGAAGATCAAGCGCAAGCTGAAAGTGGTGGCCGCTTGCGGCAACGGCACCGCCGGCGCTTTCGCGCCGCGGATATTGCAGGCGATCGGCTGCGAGGTGGTGCCGCTCGATTGCGAGCTCGATCATACTTTTCCGCGCTACAATCCCAACACCGAAGACATGAAGATGCTGCACGCCATGCGCGACGCGGTGCTGGCGAACAAGGCCGATGTGGCGCTCGGCTTTGACGGCGACGGCGACCGTTGCGGCGTGGTCGACAACGAGGGCAAGGAGATTTTTGCCGACAAAGTCGGCGTGATGCTGGCGCGCGACATGTCGAGCCTGCACAAGGGTGCGACTTTCGTGGTCGACGTGAAGTCGACCGGACTTTTCCTCACCGATCCGGTGCTCAAGGCCAACGGCGTCAAGGCCGACTACTGGAAAACCGGCCATTCCTACATCAAGCGGCGCGTCAACGAATTGGGCGCGCTGGCCGGCTTCGAGAAGTCCGGGCATTTCTTCTTCAACAAGCCGTACGGCCGTGGCTATGACGATGGCCTGATTTTCGCGTTCGCGGTCTGCGACATGCTTGACCGCAATCCGGGAAAGAGCATGGCCGATCTGCGCAAGGCGCTGCCGAAGACCTGGGGCTCGCCCACCATGTCGCCGCATTGCGACGACGAGAAGAAATACGGCGTGGTCGACGCGGTGGTGAAGCATTTCGAGGACGCCAAGACCAAGGGCGAGAAATTCGCCGGGCAGGCGATCCGCGATCTGGTCACCGTCAACGGCGTGCGGGTCACCGTCGAGGACGGCACCTGGGGCCTGGTGCGCGCCTCGTCGAACAAGCCGGAACTGGTGGTGGTGGTCGAGAGCCCGGCGTCGGAGGCGCGCATGCGCGAGATGTTCAAGGCGGTCGACGGTGTGCTGCGCACGCATCCGGAAGTCGGCGAATATAATCAGACCATTTGACCTGCGACCTGACCTACACCCCCTCATTCCCGCGTAAGCGGGAATCCAGAGACACATGGCAAAGCCTGGGCCCCCGCTTCCGCGGGGACGAGCGGAGATTGCGTTATCCCCAAAACCGCCCGCTGCCGCCGATCACGACCACGATCAGGCCGAGCGGCAGGTTGATCATGATGATCTGCCGGATGCGGCTGAGCTGTGCCGCCGCCGAGGGCCAGTCCTGCGCATCGACCGCGCGCTTGAACTTGAGCCACGGGCCGTGGAATAGCCAGACAAACAGCGCGATCATCACGAGGCCGATCGTCTGCATCAGGTTGATGTAGAGCGGCGCGCCCTTGAAGCCGCCGAAGGTCGTCAGCAACATCCAGTAGCCGCTTGCGAGCAGCAGCAGGATGGAGACCCAAACCCACGGAAAGAACTTGGCGAAGAACCGCCGCCATAGCACCAGCCGTTGCGGCGGCTCCAGTGCGCCGGCTGCCGGGCGCAGGCACACATAGGCGGCGAACATGCCGCCGACCCAGACCACGGCGCCGAGAATGTGGAAGCTGAGGGCGAGGGTGGTTTCCATCATAACGCGGCTCTTCGGTTGGCACGATCGGCGGCAATGCTAGCACGGTCGCTAGACCTTGCGGTACAAGCTGCCTATGCGCATTGCCATTCTCGGTGCCGGCCCGGCCGGACTTTATCTCAGTTACCTGCTTAAACGTCGGCGTCCGGACGCCGATATCGCCGTGGTCGAGCAGAACCCGCCCGACGCCACTTTCGGCTTCGGCGTGGTGTTCTCCGACCGCGCGCTTGAATTCCTGCACGAGGATGACGCGGAAACCTTCGCCGCGATCACGCCGCAGATGGAATCCTGGGACGACATGACGCTCGTCCACCGCAACGAGCGTGTCGTCATCGACGGCGTCGGCTTTGCCGCCATCGGCCGGCTGAAGCTGCTGCAATTGCTGCAGCAGCGCGTGCGCTCGGTGAGTATCGAGCCGCAATTCGAGCGCGCGGCAACCTCGCTCGGCGAATTCTCCGATGCCGATCTCATCGTCGGCGCGGATGGCGTCAATTCGCTTGTCCGGCGGACGTTTACTGACGAGTTCGGCGCGATCGTGAGTTATGGCTCCAACCGCTTCGCCTGGTTTGGTACACCCAAGGTCTACGACACCCTCACGCAAACCTTCCGCCACACGCCGATTGGCGATTTCAACGCACATCATTACCGTTACGCGCCGGGGCGCAGCACTTTTATCGTCGAGGCCGATGAGCCGACCTTCGCGCGCGCCGGCTTCGAGCGCATGGAGGAGGCCGACGGCCGCGCGCTGTGCGAAAAGGTCTTTGCAGACGCGCTCGACGGCAGGCGCCTGGTGTCGAACAATTCAATCTGGCGCCAATTTCCGCATCTGAGCTGCGCGCGTTGGCACCACGGCAAGCACGTGCTGATTGGCGATGCCGCTCACACCGCGCATTTCTCCATCGGCTCCGGAACGCGGCTCGCGATGGAAGACGCCATCGCGCTCGAGCGCGCGCTGCACGAGCACGGCGATGACGTAGCGGCGGCCCTGCCGGCTTACGAAGCCGCGCGGCGGCCGATCGTGGACAAGCTCGTGGCGGGCGCCGACGCGAGTGCAGGCTGGTATGAGAACTTCGCCGAATATATGCGGCTCAAACCACTCGATTTTGCCATGAGCTACATCACGCGATCGAGCCGCGTCGACATCGAGCGCCTGCGCAAGCTGTCGCCGCGCTTTGCCGAGCGCTACGAGCGGGAGCGCGGCTAACGTGCAACCGGCGCGCTAAG
>DAIMKK010000089.1:0-8995 GCA_036721745.1 Pseudolabrys sp.
AGCTGGTCGAGTACCATCGCCGCACATTCCGGATCGTCCTTGGCGAGCGGCGCCGCCGCTTCCAGCACGGTCACCACGCTGCCGAGCCGGCGGAAAGCTTGCGCCATTTCCAGGCCGATCGGACCGGCGCCGATGATAATGAGATGGTCGGGCCGCTCGGTCAGAGAAAAAATAGTTTCGTTGGTAAGATAAGGACCCGCATCGAGCCCCGGGATCGGCGGCAGCGCCGGCGTCGATCCGGTGGCGATCACGAAGCGGCGCGCGCGGATTTCACATTCGTCGCCGACCGCGACGGTCCTGCGGTCCTTGAATCTGGCGTGACCTTTGATGACCCGCACGCCCAGCCCGGCAAAACGTTCCGCCGAATCGGTCGGCGCAATCGCGGCGATCACGCGCTGCACGTGATCGTGCACTTTGGCAAAATCGACATCGACGGCTTGCGCGGTCACCCCGAACGGCGCGGCGCTGCGCATGATCTGCGCGCGCTTGGCGGCTGCCAGCAAGGCCTTCGACGGTACGCAACCGGTGTTGAGGCAATCGCCGCCCATTTTGTGTCGCTCAACGAGCACTACCGGCACGCCGAAAGCGGCCGCGGCCGCGGCGACCGACAAGCCGCCGGAGCCGCCGCCGATCACGCAAATATCCGGTCTGAGGGTTTCCGCCATGTTTTTTAAGTTTTGCCCTTAGAATTCTTGCCCGCAATAATAACTCAATTTTACATGGCTGCGCGCGAGCGCGCGCGAAGTCTTTTCACCACCACCGGCACCAAGGCGAGCAGACCGAGCGCTACCAGCGCGCCGATCAGTTGCGGCGTCAGCACGTCCTTGGCGTCGAACACCATATGACAATCGGTTCTGCCGGCCGCGAGACAGCCGCTATTCGCGACCTGCTGCGCGACGATGACACTGTCGAGACCGGTTCCCGCGAAGGCATAGACCAACGCGCCCGGGATGACGCCTAGCGCGGTCGCCGCGACGAACGGCGCCAGCCGCACGCCGGCGAAGGCCGGCACAAGGTTGACCAGGAAGAAGGGAAAGGCCGGCACCAGCCGCAGGAACAGAAGATAGCTGAAGGCGTCGTCGCGGAAGCCTCGCGCGAGTTGCGCGGCACGCGGGCCCGCCCGCCGCAGCAACGGCTCGCCCAGTGCCGTGCGCGCCACCAGGAAGATGAGCGTCGCGCCGATGGTGGCGCCGATCACGGCCGCCGATGCGCCGATCGCAAGGCCGAACAGAAAACCGCCGGCCACCGTGAGAAACACGGCCCCCGGCAAAGACAGGGCGACGGCGGCGATGTAGAGTGCGATGTAAGCGAGCAAAGCCAGGGCCCAATGCGCGCTCACGAAGTCGCCGATGGCCATGCGGTGCCTGACCAGCGCCTCAAGCGAAACACCGCTATGCCCGGCGATTAGATAGGCGACCCCGGCAAACACGACGACCACGATCAGCGGCAGAAGCCGGCGGGCCAGGCTGCGCGGTGGTTCGGCGGACGGCGGGATCGCGGACATCCGCGCTATATACACGAGATAAGCGAGCCTACGGCCCAAGCGGGCCTATCTCACCGCCTTGTGAGCCTTTGTGACCCGGACGAAAAAAGGCCCGGCGGCCATACACCGGGGTCGCATTGACGCGCCCCAGCCCCTCCCTTATAAGCCGCGCAAATCGCGTGCCGATCCGCGCCTTTTGCGGGTTTTCATGGCCGATCTTGGGGCAAACTCGACGCCCTTATCGGCACGGCGCGGCCACCGGAGAACTAATCGTGAAGCGGACCTATCAACCGAGCAAGCTTGTACGCAAGCGTCGTCACGGTTTCCGCACGCGCATGGCCACCAAAGGCGGGCGCAAAGTCCTTTCGGCACGGCGCTCGCGCGGGCGCAAGCGGCTTTCCGCCTGACGGCGGGGACCCGAAGCCGCGCACACTGTTTCCATGGAACGACTGAGGCAACGGGCGGATTTTCTGGCTGCGGCATCCGGCATCAAGTTCGCTGCCACCGCATTCGTGCTGCAGGCACGCAAGCGGGTCGATGACAGGCCAGCCCGCTTCGGCTTTACCGTGTCGAAAAAGGTCGGCAACGCGGTCGAGCGAAATCGGGTGCGCCGCCGGTTGCGGGAAATTGTCCGGGTCGCCGGGTCAAACCGGATACGAATCGGACATGATTACGTGCTAATTGGCCGGCGCGCGGCACTCAAGGTTCCATTCGCGCGGATTGCCGAAGACTTCGAGGGCGCATTGCGGCGAGTGCATGCGGGGCGCAACGGCTACACGGGATCCCGATGACCGATAATAAGAATACGATTCTTGCCATCGCGCTCTCGGCCCTGGTGCTGATCGCTTGGCAGTTCTTCTTCGCCATGCCGCAAGAAAAGGCGAGGCAGGAGAAATTGCAGGCGGAACAGCTCGCGCAAAAGCAGCAGGCGCCGAAGCAGCAAAATCAACCCGGCCAACCGGCGCAAGTCCCCGCGCAACCGGGAGCGGCGCAGGTCCCAGGTCAAGCGGCCGCGCCGGCCGCCGTACCGGTCACCCGCGACGCGGCGTTGGCGGCGTCTCCCCGCGTCCCGATCGCAACCGATAGCGTGCAAGGCTCGATCGCGCTCAAAGGCGGGCGCATCGACGATCTGGCGCTGGTCAAGTTTCGCGAGACGGTCGATCCGAAGTCGCCGCCGATTGTGCTGTTGTCGCCGTCGGGCAGCCCGGAACCGTTCTATGCCGAATTCGGCTGGACCAATGCGGCCGGCGCCAGTCTGAAGGTCCCCACAGCGGACACGCTGTGGACGCAAGCAAGCTCGGGCGCGCTCGGCATCGGCCATCCGGTGACGCTGACCTACGATAACGGCCAAGGTCTCGAATTCCGCCGCACCGTCGCGGTCGACGACAAATATCTGTTCACGATCAAAGACGAGGTAGCGAACAAGAGCGATAAGGCGATATCGCTTTTTCCGTTCGCGCTGATCTCGCGCCACGGTACGCCGAAGACGCTCGGCTACTACATCTTGCACGAGGGCTTGATCGGCAAGTTCGGCGACAAGGGTTCCGAGGAAGTCACCTATAAGTCAATCGATGAAAAGAAGGACATTGCTTATAACGCCACCAATGCCTGGCTGGGCATTACCGATAAGTACTGGGCGGCCGTGCTGCTGCCCAAAACCGACGCCCATGTGATCGCGAATTTCCGGGCCGACAAGGTCGGCACGCTCGAAACTTATCAGACCGACTACCTGCTCGACGCGCGTACTATCGCTCCGGGAGCGACCGCAACGGCGGACGCCCGGCTGTTCGCGGGCGCCAAGGAAGTCAAAGTCGTCAACGATTATGAAAAGCAGCTCAATCTCAATCATTTCGATCTACTGATCGACTGGGGCTGGTTCTATTTCATCACCAAGCCGCTATTCTCCTTGATCGACTACATCTACCGGCTGGTCGGCAATTTCGGCGTCGCGATCTTGATCGTCACCGTGCTGATCAAGGGGCTCTTCTTCCCGCTCGCCAACAAATCCTATGCCTCGATGGCGAAGATGAAGGCGGTGCAGCCGCAGATGGCCGCGCTGAAAGCGCGCTATCCCGACGACAAGGCCAAGCAGCAACAAGAACTAATGGCGCTCTACAAGAAGGAGAAGATCAATCCTCTGGCCGGTTGTCTGCCGATAGCCATCCAAATTCCGGTGTTCTTCTCGCTGTACAAGGTATTGTTCGTCACCATCGAAATGCGGCATGCCCCGTTCTTCGGCTGGATCCACGATCTTTCGGCGCCGGATCCGACCAATGTGTTCACGCTGTTCGGCCTCATTCCGTTCGATCCGACGACCGTTCCCGTGGTCGGGAGCTTCCTGCATCTCGGCGCCTGGGCGATCATCATGGGCATCACCATGTGGGCGCAGATGAAACTCAATCCGGCGCCGCCCGATCCGACGCAGGCGATGATCTTCAATTGGATGCCGCTGATCTTCACCTTCATGCTGGCGACTTTCCCAGCAGGACTAGTGATTTACTGGGCGTGGAACAACTCGCTGTCGGTGGCGCAGCAGAGCATCATCATGCGCAAACACGGCGCGAAGATCGAGTTAATCGACAATATCAAGGCGCTGTTCGTGAAGAAGAAACCGCAGCAATAGCAGAGCAACGTGTTCTTCTGAACTTCTGCCGCCATGATATACTGCGTCGCCGGGCACCGCGCCGATGGATAAATTCACCTGCGACGAACTCGAAGCCGGCCGGCGCCTGTTCGCCGGCGAATGGCAATTTACCGCCGCCGCCGGCTCGGCCGTTTCGTTGCCGAAGATGCGCGGCACCGAGATCGCGCTCGCCGGCCGCTCCAATGTCGGCAAATCGAGCCTGCTCAATGCGCTGACCAGCCGCAAGAACCTGGCGCGCACGTCGCGTACCCCCGGCCGCACCCAGGAGCTGATCTTCTTCACCGGCGGCGGTCCGCTCAACGTGGTGGATATGCCCGGCTACGGCTATGCGGCCGCCGCCAAGAGTAAAATCTCGGCCTGGACCGAGTTGATCCACGCCTTCCTGCGCGGCCGCGCAAACCTCGCGCGCATTTACGTGCTGGTGGACGCCCGTCACGGCCTGAAAGACGCCGACGAGCCCATGTTCGATGCGCTCGGGCGCGCCGCCGTCAGCCATCAGATCGTGCTCACCAAATCCGACGCTGTGAAGCCGGCCGAGTTGGCTCAACGCATTGCGCAAGTCGAGGCGGCGCTCGCCAAATACCCGGCCGCCTACCCGACCGTGCTCGCCACCTCGGCCCATGACGGGACCGGCATCCCGGAACTGCGCGCGGCGGTTGCCCGGCTTCTGGGGGAGCGGAAGCGCTAGGGCGCCAACACAAAACCGCACGCCCGAATCGCGATCTTGGGCGCAGCCATTAACGTAAATTCATGGAACCCGAACATGACATCAATAATTAGAATACCTATACTTTAATGAGGAAGGTTCGCCGTTTTGGCGAAGGGAGGCGGGTTTGCTCGATTCGACGGCGACGTTTATTCCGCCGGCTCCGACGCCGCGTTCAGAGCCTCTAGGCCTGATCGCCCTGCTTCGCACGCTTAAGATCAATCCGCTCGAAGCGTGGACGCAGGCACATTTCGAACAGCCAATTGTCATGGGCGGACTTTCCATCGGTCGCGTCGCGGTGGTCAGCGATCCGGCCGCGATCCGCCGAGTGCTGCTTGAGAATAGCGCCAACTATCAAAAAGACTGGATGCAACGACGCATCCTATCGGCCGGCCTCGCGAATGGACTGCTAAGCGCCGAGGGCAACCAATGGAAGGTTCAGCGCCGCGCGCTGGCACCGCTGTTCTCGCGCAAGACCGTGCTGGCATTCTCCGCTGCGATGGTCGATTCGGCGCAGGCTCTGGTCGAACGGCTCGCCCGGCATCAAGATCAGGTCGTCGACGTCGCGGTCGAAGCGACACGGACCACGCTTGACGTTCTGGAACGGACCATCTTTTCCGATGGGTTCGGCCGGGATGCTGAGGAAATCCGTGTGGCAATGAAAAGCTATTTCGACACGATCGGGCGGATCGATCCGCTCGACTTGCTCGGCTTGCCAGCTGTCGTGCCCCGGCCGAGCCGTTGGCGCTTGCGTCCCATGCTCCAGCTATTCGAAGGTGCGATCGATACGATCATCTCGCTGCCGGCCAAGAAACCACGGCTAATTGTATCACCTGGTCGTTGTTTCTCCTGTCGCAGTCGCCCGAATGGCGGCAGCGAATCCAAGCAGAGGCTGACCGGGAGTTCGGCGACGGCAGGGGCAACATGGCCGATCGCCTCGTTGAAACGCGCGCCTTGGTCGAAGAGACGAACCGGCTCTATCCCCCGCTCGCCGCTATAAGTCGCGCCGCGCTCGGACCGGATGAACTCGCCGGTCAGCGGATCCGCCGCGGCACGATGGTGGTTATTGCGCCCTATGTATTGCATCGCCACCGGGCGTTATGGACGAAGCCCGACTGTTTCGATCCGAACCGCTTCCTCAACGGTGCGCGTGAGAAGATCGACCGTTATGCGTATTTGCCGTTCGGCGCCGGGCCACGCATCTGCATTGGCGCCACTTTCGCAATCCAGGAAGCCACGATCGTCTTGGCGGCGATTATGCGGAATTTCAATCTAGAACTCGCGCCCGGCCATGCGGTCTGGCCGGTGCTAAAGGTGACGTTACGGCCAAAAGGCGGCTTGCCGATGATCGTCAGGCGGCGAATTCGCTGACCTTGTGACTCACAGGGATCGAACTACTCCGGCCGTGATTACCTGGATCGATTGCTGGATCGATTGTTCACGCGTGCAACTCGGCCTATCATGGCCTGCGGCGGCCGCCATTGCCGCGGCCTATACAAAAAATCGGGAGGGAACCATGCCAGGGCGAAAGACAATTCGGCCAGTGACCCGACGACAGGCCATCGCGACGGTTGCGGGCGGCATGGGCCTGCTTGCGGCGCCTTCGATTGTTGGCGCCCAGGCGCCGCTCATGGTCAAGTTCGTGCAGCAGCGCGGCCTGCTCTATCTGCCGATCGATGAAATGGTCACCGGCGGCATCCTGCAGCAGGAAGCCACCAAGCTCGGCCTTGGCAAGGTCGAAGCCACCGCCCAGACCTTGAGCGGCCCGGCGCCGGTGATCGACGCGCTGCTGTCGGGCTCGGCCGATTACGGCACCGCCGCACTGCCATCCTTGCTGACACTGTGGGACAAAACCCACGGCACCCCGAACGAAGTCAAAGCCGTCGGCACCGTGTCGAACGGCGCCATGGTGCTCTACACCATCAATCCGAACGTCAAGACCATCGCTGATTTCACCGAGCAAGACCGCATCGCGGTGCCGTCGGTGCGCATATCGTTCAACGCGATGATGCTGGAAATGGCGGCGGAAAAGATCTGGAACGACCCCCACAAGCTCGACCATCTCACCGTCGGTCTCGGCCATCCGGACGCGGTCGCGGCGCTGTCGGCCGGCTACGGCAAGGCCGCCATCACCGCGCACATCGCGGTACAGCCCTTCACCGACCGCGGCCTGAAACTGCCAGGCGCGCATGTGGTCGCCGATAGCCGCGATGTGTTCGGAGGGCCACTGACGCAGATCACGCTGCTGGCGACCAAGCAGACCAAAGAGAAAAACCCGATATTGTTCAAGGCGGTCGCCAACGCGCTCAATGAATCGATCAAGGTCGCCAATGCCGACAAGCGCGCCGCCGCGATCCTATGGAAGAATGCGCAGAAAGCGTCGGAAAGCGTCGACGACCTGGTCGCCTTACTCAGCGATTCCGGCTTCGAATTCACCGCGCAGCCGCATCGCATCGCCTACTTCGCGGCTTTTCTCAATCGTATCGGGAGCCTGAAGGCCAAGGTTGGTGACTGGAAAGAGCTCTTTTGGGAGACCGCTTTTAATCAGAAGGGCGACTGAGCGCGGCGGTTGCGCGGCTTCTCGCCACCGAAAATAAACGCTGATTCATTGTCGCCTGCCGCCGCCTCGGCTTGAACCCTTATCGCATACAACCGGTGTCGAATGACACTCTGCGTGCGAATGGGGGACGGCTACAGCCCTTCCGCCTCTTTACGCAACCGCGCTTCTTCCGCGCGCTTGTGCTCTTCATATTGGCGCCGTTGCGCATAATGCGGGTCATCGAGGACGATACGCCACGCCTGTTCCACGGTAGCCTTTTTTGATGCTCGGTCCTGCGTCCGCCATTTCCATGCGAGCCATACGATGGACGCGGCCACAAAAAATAGAATGCTAAACTCTAACATTCGCTGTGCCTCTCGACCGCAGACGGTTCCTAATATTCATTATTTGAAAATATGCCTAAATTCAATTTCCGCCGCATTGGCATAGATCAAATTTCCTACACAGGCGCTGACAGTTACGCCGCAGCGCTTTTTGCCACCGGCTTTGGCGCGTTTGGATTTAATGACAGGCGCAGGAAGCCGAAGGTTGCGGTATTTGTGCCCGAAAGAAAGCGCTGACGCATTGTCGGGTGCCGCCCACATCGGCTAGAACCCTGCAGCCTTTCAAGGAACCCCCGATGAGCAAAGCCCCCAAAATCGACCCGCAGACGCAGGCACGCATCCTGTCGGAGGCGCTGCCGCATATGCAGCGCTATGACGAGGAGATCGTCGTGGTCAAATACGGCGGTCACGCCATGGGCCAGGAGCAGACCGCGCGCGACTTCGCCAGCGATATCGTCCTGCTCGAGCAGACCGCGATCAATCCGGTCGTGGTGCACGGTGGCGGTCCGCAGATCGCGGCCATGCTCAAGAAGCTCGGCATCAAGTCAGAATTCGCAGCCGGACTGCGCATCACCGACGCCGCCACCGTCGAGATCGTCGAGATGGTGTTGGCCGGCTCGATCAATAAGCAGATCGTCGGCTACATCAATGCCGCCGGCGGCAAGGCGGTCGGGTTGTGCGGCAAAGACGGCAATATGGTGCAGGCGCGTAAAGTGACCCGCACCGTAGTCGACCCAGATTCGAATATCGAAAAAGTGGTTGATCTCGGTTTTGTCGGTGAGCCGGAAAAGGTCGACTTGACCGTGCTCAACCACGTGCTCGGCAAAGAGATGATCCCGGTGCTGGCGCCGCTGGCGACGTCGGCGAGCGGCGGCACCTACAACGTCAATGCCGATACATTCGCCGGCGCCATCGCCGGCGCGCTCAAGGCCAAACGCCTGCTGCTGCTCACCGACGTGCCGGGCGTGCTCGACAGCTCGAAGAATCTGATCAGCGAGCTTTCCGTGGCTGATGCCCGCCGCCTGATCGCCGACGGCACCATCTCAGGCGGCATGATCCCCAAGGTCGAAACTTGCATCTATGCGCTCGACCAGGGCGTGGAGGGCGTGGTCATCATGGACGGCAAGATCCCGCACGCCGTCCTGCTCGAATTGCTGACCGACCACGGCGTCGGCACGCTGATGCATCGCTGAGGCGGGACGCGGCATTCCCGTCGCGACATGACTAGAGATTCGCGGTAATTCCCATTCCGATTGCCGCGGCGGCCATGACGGCGGTG
>DAIMKK010000090.1:0-8946 GCA_036721745.1 Pseudolabrys sp.
GTCGCAGCGCCGATTCACCGCACCGAGTTGGCAGACTGGCAACGGGTGATGGACCTCAATGTCACCAGCCCGTTTCTCTGCATCCGCGCCATCGTCAAGCAGATGACCAAGGCCGAATACGGCCGCATTATCAATATCGCCTCGACCGCCGGCCTCACCGGCTACGCTTATTGCGCCGCCTATTGCGCGGCCAAGCATGGACTGATCGGGCTGACGCGCGCGCTGGCACGCGAATTGGCGCACACCGGCGTGACCGTGAACGCGGTGTGTCTCGGTTATACCGACACCGACATTGTCGCCGAAGCGGTCGGCAATATCGTGGCCAAGACCGGACGGACCCGCGAGCAGGCCCTGCAGGAGCTGACGGCGCACAATCCGCAGGGGCGCTTGGTGCGTCCCGATGAGGTCGCTGAGACGGTCGCCTGGCTCTGCTCGCTGTCATCCGGATCGATCACCGGCCAGAGTATCGTGGTCGCGGGCGGCGAGCTGATGTAGCGCATGATCCTGAAAAGCATGTCCTCGACCCCGATCGGGGATGGGAACCGGTTTTCGGACAAGATCATGCGCAAATAAACTGCGCGCTATTGCTGCGGGCGGAATGCTTTGCAACGCGCGGGGTCGGTGTCGATACGGGCAGCGCCGATCAGGTCGAGACAATAAGGGATCGCCGGAAACACGGCTTGCATGGTCATCCGGATCGAGGCCGGGCGTCCGGGCAGATTGACGATCAGCGTGGAGCCGCGAATGCCGGCGGTCTGACGGGACAAAATCGCAGTCGGCACCTGTTTCAAGCTCTCCATGCGCATCAATTCGCCAAACCCCGGCATCAGCCGCGTGCAGGCGGCGATCGTTCCTTCCGGGGTTAGATCGCGCGGCGCCGGTCCGGTACCGCCGGTCGTGAAGATCAAGGCGCATTTTTCGTTGTCGGCGAGATCGATCAAGGTATCGCGCACGCTTTCGATTCCATCGGGAACCAGACGCCGCACGACACGCCAAGGCGTCGTCACGATCTCGCGCAGGAACGCTTCGATGGCTGGCCCGCTGATGTCGTTATAGGTCCCGGCGCTCGCGCGATCAGACACGGTCACGATGCCGATCGCGGCAGCTTCGCTGGCTTGCATGGATGCGGTCCTGAGTTTAGCCGGTTGCCGATATTTTGCTCTGCCGCGCGGCGCGTAATTCCTGCACCGACGCCTGGCACCACGCCAGCACGGCATCGAGATCGGTTGGCAGATCGACCGCCAGCCGCCCATGAAATTTCGACCAAGCCTCGATATAAGGCGGCCGCACCGCGGTGAGCACCGGCACGCCGGCCTCCATGGCGCGCACGAAGGCGGAACGCAGCCCGCCGCCCTCGGCCTCGGCCTTGCCGAACCGGTTCAACATCAGCAGTTCGACGTCGCGGCCGAGCGGCCGCTCGAGCAGCACGCCGATTTCGGCCAGGCCATGCGCATCGAGACGGCAACCTTCGGCCTGCGACCCCAGGTCCTGGGAAATCCGGAAACGTCCCCGCGAGGTGAGATCGACAAGCGTCATCGCCGAACAGACGCCGGCGCCGCCGCCGCCGGCGTTTTCCTGCAAGACCCCCGCCAGGTTGATGCGATCAGCGCGCAGCCGGTCGGCGATGCGGGTCAGCAAATCGTCGATTCTAAGGCCGGCATCGTAGACAATGGCCGCAAGCCGCACGGTCCCCGTTATCGTCATCGCCTTGCTCCAGCGGGCAGATTCCCGCGCCAGCGCTGCCGCAGTCTTCCCTTGCGCGAGTGGCGCCTGCCTTGAATTTAGTCAAGTCCCGGTTTCCCAGCACCTGCTATGCATAGAGTATAAAATTAATGTGCATGATGGGGGAATCCTATGATGGCAATGCAACATCTTACGGCAACCGCTGCGATCGGCCTTAGTGTCGTGCTCGGCGCCGGGCTTTCGGCCTCCGCGCAAATCAAAATCGGCTCCGTTTTGTCGGTCACCGGGCCGGCGTCGTTTCTTGGCGATCCGGAAAAGAAGACGCTGGAAATCTATATCGATGACATCAATGCCAAAGGCGGCGTGAACGGACAAAAACTGCAGCTGATCGTCTACGACGACGGTGGCAATCCCAACAACGCGCGCACCTTCGCCACCCGTCTGGTGGAGGAAGACAAAGTCGTCGCCATCGTCGGCGGCAGCACCACAGGTTCGACGCTTGCGATGATCCCGGTGTTCGAAGACGCTAAAATCCCGTTCATTTCACTGGCCGGCGCCATTCAGATCGTCGAGCCCGTGCACAGTTGGGTCTTCAAGACGCCGCACACCGACAAGATGGCATGCGAGAAAATCTTCGCCGATCTCAAGACTCGCAAACTGACGACGATCGCGATGATCTCGGGCACGGATGCCTTCGGCAAGTCGATGCGCGACCAGTGCGTTGCCGTGGCGCCCAAGGCGGGGATCAAGATCGCCGCCGAGGAGAGTTACGGGCCGCGCGACAGCGACATGACACCGCAGCTGACCAAGATTCAAAACACGGCTGGCGTGCAGGCGGTTATCAATCCGGGTTTTGGTCAAGGACCGGCGATCGTGACGCGCAATTACCGCCAACTCGGAATCAAGCTGCCGTTCTATCAGAGTCACGGTGTCGCCTCGAAGCAGTTCATCGAACTCGCCGGTCCCGCCGCCGAAGGCGTGCGGTTGCCGGCAGCGGCGCTGCTGATTGCCGACAAGCTGCCGGCCAGCGATCCGCAAAAGCCGGTGGTGGTCAACTACACGCGTGAATATCAGTCCAAGGCCAAGCAGGCGGTATCCACCTTCGGCGGTCACGCCTATGACGGTCTGATGATCCTCGTGCAGGCTATGCAGCGTGCCAAGAGCGCCGACAACGCCAAGGTCCGCGACGAGATCGAAAAGACCAAGGGCTATATCGGAACCGGCGGGATCGTGAACATGTCGCCGACCGACCATATGGGTCTCGACCTGTCGGCGTTCCATATGCTGGAGATCAAGGGCGGCGACTGGACGCTGGTGCCCGGTACCTGACATAACAATCGGGCAAGCTCTCGGGAGCTTGCCCGCTTCGTCTTTTGAACCCAAGTTTTGCGAGGCCTTCGACGCGATGGCCGAGTTGCTGCAATTTGCCTTCTCGGGGCTGACCGTGGGCGCCATCTACGCGCTGGTCGCCCTTGGCTTTACGCTAATTTACAACGCGTCCGACATTATCAATTTCGCCCAGGGCGAGTTCGTCATGCTGGGCGGCATGACCACCGTATTCATGGCACTGGCGGGCGTTCCGCTGCCGCTCGCCGCGCTGATCGCCATCGCCGTGACCACCGGCGTCGGATTGGCCTTACATCGCTTTGCCATTGAGCCGGCGCGCGGGGCGACCCCGGTGGCGCTGATCATGATCACGATCGGCGCCTCGGTATTCCTGCGCGGCATCGCCCAAATCGTCTTCGACAAGCGCTTCCATAGTCTGCCTGCGCTGTTCGGCGCCGATCCGATCCACTTCGGCGGCGCGGCGATATTGCCGCAGAGCCTTGCCGTGCTGGCGGGAGCCGCCGTCATCGTGGTTTTGCTTTGGTTGTTCGTCGAACGCACTTTGCTCGGCAAGGCGGTGATCGCGACCGCCGCCAATCGGTTGGCGGCGCGGCTGATCGGCGTCGATACGCGGCGTATCGTCGATTTCTCGTTCGCGGTTTCCGCGGCCATCGGGGCCATCGCCGGCATTCTCGTCACGCCGATCGCGCTGACCAGTTACGACGTGGGGACGTTACTGGCGCTCAAGGGATTCGCGGCGGCGATGCTCGGCGGTATCGGCAGCCCGCTCGGCGCCGTGGTTGGCGGCCTTCTGATCGGTATGATCGAGGCCTTGAGCGCGGGATATCTGTCGTCGAGCTATAAGGACGCGATCGCGTTCCTGATCATCTTGGTCGTCTTGGTTACCATGCCGCAGGGATTGTTCGGCCGGGTGAAAGTCGAGCGGGTGTAAGCGTGCGCGCGCTGCTCGAAACGCGGTTGCTGCCGGCGATATTGGTCGCGGCCATCGTCATTATCTTGCCGGCGTTCTTTCCCTCGGCCTATTACTACCGGATCGGCGCGCTGGTTTTCATTTTTGCGCTGGCGGTCGTCGGCCTCAATCTCCTCATGGGCTTTGCCGGCCAGGTCAGCCTGGGGCATGCCGGCTTTCTCGGTATCGGCGCCTATTCCGTCGCCATCGGCCCGGTCCATTTCGGCGCGCCTCCATGGCTATGCCTGTTCGCCGGCGCCATTGTTTCGGGCGCGGTCGCCTTTGCTGTGGGCCGGCCGATCCTGCGGCTCAAAGGGCACTATCTCGCCGTCGCGACGCTCGGATTCGGATTGCTCGTCGCAATTGTCATGAACAACGAAGCGGGCTGGACGGGCGGTCCGGACGGCACGAACGTCCCTGCGCTGACGCTGTTCGGCTGGCGCGCGCATGGCTCGGATGCTTGGTACTGGATTGCGGGCGCGACATTTGTCGGCGGTTATCTGCTCGCGCTCAATCTGATGGACAGCCCGACCGGGCGCGCGTTGCAAGCCATCCATGACAGCGAAATAGCGGCGCGCGTGCTCGGCATAGACGTGGCGCGCAAGAAGCTCACCGTCTTCATCATCTCCGCCATGTACGCCTCGGTGGCGGGGTCCTATCTGGCTTTGTTCAATGGCCTGGTCACGCCGGATGAGGCGGGATTCCTGCGCTCGATCGAATTGGTCGCCATGGTCGTGCTGGGCGGCATGGGTTCGATCTTCGGATCGTTGGTGGGGGCGGCCGTCCTGGTGGTGTTGCCGCAGGTGCTGACTGTCTTTCACGAATATGAGCAGGCGTTGCTCGGACTGATCGTGATGGTCTTCATGATCTTCCTGCGCCAGGGCATCGTGCCGTCGGTTGCCGCGGCGCTCGCTGGATGGCGAAAATGATGATCCTGGAAGCCGACCGGCTATCCATTACCTTCGGTGGCGTGCGGGCGATCGACGGCGTCAGGATCTCTATTGCCTCTGGCCAGGTATTTTCGATCATCGGGCCGAATGGCTCCGGCAAGACCACGCTGCTCAATCTGGTGTCTGGTATTTACACGCCGCAAGACGGATGCATCCGGCTCGCCGGCGAAACCGTGACCGGTCTTGCGCCCGACCAACTGGCGCGGCGAGGACTATCGCGGACGTTTCAAAATCTGCAGATTTTTTCTCATATGTCGGTGCTGCAAAACGTAATGGTCGGCCGTCACCGTCACGAGCGCACCGGCATTCTGGCCGATCTGCTGCATTGGCCGTCGGTCGCGCGCCAGAATGAGGAAACGCGCGAAGCGGCTCGCGTGGCGCTTGCCCGCGTCGGGCTCGCCGATGCGGCGGAGCGTCCGGCCGGTTCGCTCGACTATGGCGCGCTCAAGCGCCTGGAAATCGCGCGCGCACTGGCGAGCGAGCCGAAGGTCCTGCTGCTCGATGAGCCGGCCGCCGGCTGCAACCCTGTCGAAACCCAGGAAATCGATCGCGTCATCCGCTCCATTGTGAAGGAGGGGATCACGGTCGTGCTGGTCGAGCACGATATGCGTCTGGTGATGAACATCTCCGACCGCGTCCATGTCCTGGCCAGAGGCAAAACGCTGGCCGAAGGCACGCCCGAACAAGTGCGGTCCAACGCGGAGGTGATCGAAGTCTATCTGGGCGTTCACGGCTCGCAGGAGGCCGCGCATGCTCTCGATTGAAAACGTCACAAGCGCTTATGGCCGTATCGAGGTCCTGCACGGCGTCACGCTGCGTGTCGAGCCCGGCGAAATCGTCACTTTGATCGGCGCCAATGGGGCCGGCAAAACGACTCTGATGCACGCCATTTCCGGCGTGCAGCCGATCACCGGCGGCGCGATACGGTTCGACGGCGCACGGATCGAAACACGGCCCGCGCATGAACGGGTGGCGTTCGGCATCTCGCAAGTGCCGGAAGGCCGGCAAGTGTTTGCGCCATTATCCGTGCTGGACAATCTGAGACTCGGGGCCTGGTCCCGCCGCGCCGAGGATATGGGAGCCGCGCTGGCTCAGGTCTGCGCGCTGTTCCCGATGCTCGATGCGATCATGGACATGCCGGCTGGCGCTCTGTCCGGCGGACAGCAGCAGATGCTGGCGATCGGACGTGCGTTGATGGCAAAGCCGCGGCTGCTGTTGCTGGATGAGCCGTCAATGGGTCTCGCCCCCAATCTGGTCGACCAACTGCTCGCGGTCATCCGCAAGCTCCGGGACGACGGCCTGACCATCCTTTTGGTGGAACAAAATGCGCGCGCCGCATTGGCCATCGCCGACCGCGCCTATGTTCTGGAAACCGGGCGGGTGACGTTGAACGGACCCGCCGCGGAAATCCAGGCCGATCGCCGCGTCAGGGAAGCCTATTTGGGTATCTAAAAACGCAACGGGATTGACCTTGGTCAAGCCGACCGAGCTGGAAGTCAATTTAATTGCCACGTTGAAAGGTGAGGAGGATGTCGATGAAAGAAAGCCTTCGTCCGGGAGTGTCGCGCACCAGCCGTATTGAGATCGATCGCGACCGAACGATCGGATTCATGGGCGAGGAAGGCCGCGTCTACGCCACGCCCCGTCTGGTGCAGGACATCGAACACACCTGCCGCGACCTCATCCTCGAGCACGCCGACGCCAATGAGGATTCGGTCGGCATTAATGTGTCGATCAACCATCTCGCCCCGACGCTGCCCGGCATGACGGCCGAGATCACCGCGACCGTGAGCGCGGTCGAAGGGCGCAAGGTCACCTTCGAGATCGCCGCCAAGGACAATCTTGAAGCGATCTGCGCCGGCTCGCACAGCCGTTTTGTCGTCGATAAGGGCAAAACGCTCGAGCGGCTCAAGGCAAAGGCCGCGAAATTTGCCGCCGCGCGATAATTTCGGCCGGTTTTGACAGCCGCCCGGACCGCCACGGCAACCGCTTGATTTAGCTCAATTACGCCAGCCTCCGATTAGGCGATGATTATTGGCCAAAACGGCGAAATCCGCCGTCGGGGAAACAGATGCACGCAGTCGTGGACGCTGCAGAACGATCGCCCGAGCAGGCGAAAAATGTTCGGCCGTTGACCGGTAACGAAGCGATCGCGCGCGGCGCCTGGGAAGCCGGCGTGAAAGTCGCTGCCGCCTATCCCGGCACGCCGAGCACCGAAATCCTCGAGACATTGGCCGGCTATCCGGCCGCGGATCTGCACGCCCAGTGGTCGACCAACGAAAAGGTCGCGCTCGACGTTGCGATCGGCGCCTCCTTTGCCGGCCGGCGCGCGCTCGCCGCCATGAAACATGTCGGTCTCAATGTCGCCGCCGACGCATTCATGTCGCAAACTTATATCGGCGTGAACGGCGGGCTGGTGCTCGCCGTCTGCGACGATCCCGGGATTCACTCATCGCAGAACGAACAAGACACACGAATTTACGGCGTGCTCGCCACCGTGCCGGTGCTCGAGCCGAGCGACGCGCAGGAAGCGCTCGATTTCACCAAGCTCGCATTCGATCTATCGGAGTTATACGACACACCGGTGATCGTGCGCTCAACGACGCGGCTGTCGCACACCCGCAGCCGGGTGGCGATCGGCGAACGCATCGAGCCGCCGCCGCGCCCGTTCATCGAGAAGCCGTCGAAGAACGTCATGATACCCGCTTATGCTCGCCCGCGCCATGGCATGGTGATCGAGCGCGAGGCCAAGCTGAAAGCCTATTTCACCGAGTCCTCGCTCAATCGCTGGGAAAAGGGCGATACCAGCTTCGGCGTGATCACCGCCGGAACTTGCTACCCCTATGTGCGCGAAGTGCTGCCCGAGGCCAACGTGTTGAAGCTCGGCGCCTCCTGGCCGCTGCCGGATGATCTGCTGCGCCGCTATTGCGAGTCGGTCGACCGCATCTTTGTGGTCGAGGAGCTCGAGCCGGTGATTGAAAAGGAAATCCGCGCGCTCGGATTTAAGGTCGAGGGCAAGTGTTTCTTCCCGCGCGCAGGTGAATTGTCTCCCGAGCTGGTGCGTGCCGGATTCGAACAGGCCGGCATTCTGACGCCACGCCCGAAACGAAACGATGAGTGGACGCCGGAACCTCTGGTGCGTCCGCCGGTGCTGTGCGCCGGCTGCCCGCACACCTCGGCCTTCATGGCGGTGCGCGCGACCGGCGCGCGCGTCGCCGGCGACATCGGCTGCTACACCTTGGCGTGCCTCGACCCGCTGCGCGGCATGGACACGACCGTGTCGATGGGATCGTCAATCGGCAACGCCGTCGGCATGGCGAAAGCCGGCGAGACGAAACCAGTCGTTGCCACCATCGGCGACTCGACCTTCCTGCATGCCGGAATTCCGCAGCTCATCAACGCGGTCTACAATCAGGCCAACATCACGGTGATGCTGCTCGACAATCACATCACGGCCATGACCGGCGGCCAGCAGCATCCCGGCACCGGCAAGACGATCCGCGGCGAGGCCGCGCCGGCCGTCGACTACGAAGCGCTGGTGCGTGCGATCGGCGTCAAATGGGTGCGCAAGGTCGATTCCTACGACCTTGCCGCTATGCATCAATCGTTGCGCGACGCTATCAATTATCGCGGCGTCGCCGTGTTGATCGCCGACCGTCCTTGCGTGCTCGACCCGGTCAAGATCAAAGGCCCAGCATTCGAAGTCATCGGCGAGCAATGCAATGCCTGCCAGGCCTGCATGAATCTCGGCTGCCCGGCGATCACCTGGAGCGACCAGTCGTTCGAGGGCCGGCATAAGGTCCAAATCGACGCGGCGCTTTGCATTGGCTGCACGCTCTGCGCCCAGGTTTGCGCGGTGGACTGCATCAAGACCGTTGCGCCGGTGACGCAATGAGCGATCCGGACACCACCGTGCGCCCCGCCGCCTGGCCGAAATCTTCGGTGCTGAAGGCCGATCCCGTTGAAGACGTCTTCAACGTCCTCATCGTCGGCGTCGGCGGGCAGGGCGTCATTATG
>DAIMKK010000091.1:0-1646 GCA_036721745.1 Pseudolabrys sp.
CATGCGTGCCCCAGCCGAGTTCGGACGGCTGCAGGCCCTCGGAGATGAAGCCCTCGACCGACCAGGTATTGACGAAGGCGTCCATCGCCTTCGGCTGCTTGGCGCGCTGGGTGTCGCGCTCGGCGATGTGGATGCCCTTGACCCCGGTCTTCTTGGCGAGCCGGCCCCATTCCTCGCGGGTCTTCGGCTCTTTGAACTTGAGGCCGATGTCGCCGGCGACATTGAGCAGCGCCTGCTTGACGAACCAGGACACCATCCCAGGGTTAGCGCCGCAACAGCTGACTGCGGTGGGGCCGCCCGGCTTCTTGCGACGCGCAGCGAGGATGGTCTCGCGCAGAGCGTAGTTCGAGCGCGCCTCGGGACCGAGCTCGGGATCGAAGTAGAAGCCGATCCAGGGCTCCACCACGGTGTCGATGTAGAGCGCGCCGATCTCGCGGCAGAGCTCCATGATGTCGAGCGAGGAGGTGTCGACCGATACGTTCACGCAAAAACCTTGGCCGCCGCCGGCGGTGAGCAGCGGCGTCAGCAGGTGCCGGTAATTGTCCTTGGTGACGGCCTGATGGACGAAGCGAATGCCGCGCTCGTCCAGCATGGCGCGATCTTTGTCCTCTGGGTCGATGACCACGAAGCGGGACTTGTCGTAGCTGAAATGCCGCTCGATCAGCGGCAGCGTGCCTTTGCCGATCGAGCCAAAACCGATCATCACGATGGGGCCCGTCACGCGGGCATGAACGGGCCATTTCGTCATTTCATGAAGCCTCCAGCCATATTTGGGTGATATCTGCCGCGGCGCGCAAACGGAAGGGCGGCGCCGGAGATTCCGGCGCTGCGTCCACGAGAATCTGACTGTTTTTGCTTAAGCGGCGCGGGCTTGCTGCTTTGGCATCGGATGGCCGATCGCACGCACAAGGCCGCCGGCGCCGTCAAGCGCGCCGGGAACGAGTTCGAGCGCGAGCAGGCGATGGCGCTCGAATGGGCCGGGCAGCTTAAGGCCCGCGGCTGTCGCGCCCGCGAAACCGAACCGGCTGTAGTAGGGCGCATCGCCGACCAGGATGACCGCGCCGTGGCCGAGCCGGCGCGCGTCGCGCAAAGCTCGGCGCACCAGGGCGGCGCCGATGCCGCGGTTGCGACTGTTGGCGGCGACCGCCACCGGACCCAGCAGTAAAGCCGGCTGGCCGTTGCCGCAGACGACGCTCCAGAGTCGGGCGGTGCCGATTACGCGGCGGCCGTCGACGGCAATAAAGCTGAGTCTCTCGGCCGGCAGGCGGCCCTCGCGCAGCCGCTGCGAGGTCTTGCGGTTGCGGGTGCCGCCGAAGGCCTGGTCGAGCAGCGCCTCGCGCGCTTCGACGTCGGCCGGCCGTTCTTGTCGCAACGTGATCATCTTGGATTCCTTCCCGGCGCTCTGGCGCGCGCAAGCGCGCGCATGGGCGCAGTCAGCTCGAAATGGAGGGAAGGGGAGGCAGGGGTCGCCCGCCTCCCGTCGATGTCAGATGTGGTAGGTCTTCAGCGGCGCGAAGCCGTTGAAGGCCACCGACGAGTAGGTCGCCGTATAGGCGCCGGTGCCTTCGATCAGCACCTTGTCGCCGATCTCCAGGCTCACCGGCAGCGGGTAGGGCTGCTTCTCGTACAGCACGTCGGCCGAATCG
>DAIMKK010000091.1:1681-8849 GCA_036721745.1 Pseudolabrys sp.
CCCATGACGTCGCCGTCGCGCGGTGTGCGGATCGGGTAGCGGATCGACTCGTCCATGGTCTCGGCCAGGCCGCCAAACTTGCCGATGTCGAGATAGACCCAGCGCACGTCGTCCTCATCGCTCTTCTTGGAGACGAGGACGACCTCGGCTTCGATGGTGCCGGCATTGCCGACCATGCCGCGGCCTGGCTCGATGATGGTCTCCGGTATGCGGTTGCCGAAGTGCTTGCGCAGCGCCTTGAAGATCGCCGTGCCGTAGGTTTTCACCGAGGGCACGTTCTTCAGGTACTTGGTCGGGAAGCCGCCGCCCAGATTGACCATGCTGAGCTGCATGCCGCGCTCACCGCATTCCTTGAACACCGCCGCCGCCGAGGCGAGGGCACGGTCCCAGGCATGCTGGTTGCGCTGCTGGGAGCCGACATGGAACGACACCCCATGCGGCTCCAGCCCGGCTTTAAGGGCGTGCTCGAGTACGTCCACGGCCATTGAGGGCTCGCAGCCGAACTTGCGCGACAGCGGCCAATCCGCCCCGACGCAGTCGGAGAGGATGCGGCAGAACACCTTGGAGCCGGGCGCCGCGCGGGCGACCTTCTCCACCTCGGCCTTGCTGTCGACCGCATAGAGGCGGACGCCGAGCGCAAAGGCGCGTGCGATGTCGCGCTCCTTCTTGATCGTGTTGCCGTAGGAAATGCGGTCGGGCGTGGCGCCGGCGGCGAGCACCATCTCGATCTCGGCGACCGAGGCGGTGTCGAAGCACGAGCCGAGCTTGGCCAGTAGCGTCAGAACCTCCGGCGCCGGGTTGGCCTTCACCGCGTAGAACACGCGCGTGTCGGGCAACGCCTTGGCGAAGGCATTGTAGTTGTCTTTCACGATGTCGAGGTCGACGACCAGGCACGGGCCGTCGTCGCTTCGCTTACGTAGAAACTCGCGGATGCGCTCAGTCATTGCGCTATTCCCCACAGCTAGGGGGCTTTGCAGGCCCCTGATGTCGCGGTTTTCCAAGCATGACGCCGCGCGCGATGGGGACGCGCAGGCGCTACCGCTCTTCAACCGCTCATGCTGCCTTGGATTGGAAAGGGGAGACCCCTGTCCGCACGGCCGGCAAAGATGAACAAGCCTCTTCGGTGACCCGCGCCGGAGGTGGAGCCCGGCAGAGACCAGAGAAGCCCGATCGTCGTTGCTTCAAGCCGCGTCCCCTGCTGAGAGCAGGGTTTGCCGGTTTCGCCTCCGGCTGCCGGTCAGATTTCTTGGAGAGCTTTGGCTTCTCTCTCCAGGCGGCTGGCGGGCCTCTTGTCCCGCTACCTACCGACCGACACACGGCCACAGGCACGTGCGAATTTGGGCAACGTTGAAATAACAAATTTTGCGCGCGATGCAAGAGAATTAGTTCCCTGCACGCAAAAACTTTCTTAACGCTTTATTTCGGCGGCGAGCGCGCTCGGGTCAGTTGCGCGCGGTGAACGGCTCGATGCGGTGTGCGTTGCGGATGAACTGCGCCATGATGGCGATGCCGCAGAGCACGAAGGCGCCGTCGAGGATGCGCTGGCCGATGCCGCCGAGATCGAACAGCGTGGCGAGCGCCCACGAGCCAGCGAAGGCGGCGCCGAACACCTCGGCGCCGATCAGGATGGCGGCGCTGAGCACGGTGACGACGTTGAGCCAGACGATGCGGCGGGTTTGAGCCATGACGTTCTCCTTCTAGCGGCCGCAATGTCCACGAATCCGCTTGCCAGATCAAGTCCATAGGCAGGCCGCCGGGATTGATCTTGGTCATGGCCGCGGCCGGCGGAAGCGGCGATGGTGCGGCCATGTCGCTCGCCAATACGCTCAAACACGCCCGCCAATTTCTCGCCGCGCTGGTGACGTTCGGCCTCGCCGCCGGGTTTGCCGTCAAGCTCGCCGGGCTTGGCGCCTGGTCGCAGGCCATCTGGGCCGCGGTCACTATCCCTGTGCTGCTGGCGCTGCTGGCCGAGATCGTCACCAGCCTGCGCCGCGGCGATCTCGGGCTCGACATCGTCGCCGCGCTGTCGATGACCGGGGCGCTGCTGGTCGGCGAGAGCTTGGCCGCCGCGATCGTCGCGCTGATGTATGCCGGTGGCCAGTACCTGGAGAGCTATGCCGAGCGGACGGCTCGGCGCGAGATGACCGCCCTGCTGTCGCGGGTGCCGCGCACCGCCGTCCGGCACCGGGACGGATGGCTGGAGGAGGTCGCGCTCGATTCTGTCGTGCCCGGCGACCGGCTGCTGGTCCGCCAGGGCGACGTGGTGCCAGTGGACGGCACGGTGGTCGAAGGCGTGGCGGTGCTCGACCAATCGGCACTAACCGGAGAATCGTTGCCGACGCAGCTGCGCACCGGCGAATCAGCGCTGAGCGGCTCGACCAATGTCGGCGACGCCTTCGATCTCACGGCCACCCGGCTGGCGGCGGAAAGCACCTATGCCGGCGTCATCCGCCTGGTGGAGGCGGCGCAGCGCTCGCGCGCCCCGATGTCGCGGCTGGCGGACCGCTACGCGATCATCTTCCTGGCGGTGACGGCGGCGTTGGCCGGCGCAGCCTGGCTTCTGACCGGTGATCCCGTGCGCGCGGTGGCCGTGCTGGTGGTGGCGACGCCCTGTCCGCTCATTTTGGCGGTGCCGGTGGCGATCGTCGCGGGGCTGTCCCGCGCGGCCAAGCTCGGCATCCTGATCAAGGGCGGCAAGGCGATCGAAATATTGGCGCAGGTCCGTGGGCTGGTCATCGACAAGACCGGGACGCTGACGCATGGCCAGGCCAAGATCGTCTCTACTCGGCCGGCCGACAGCATCGCCCCTGACGAGCTCTTGCGCCTCGCCGCCTCGCTCGACCAGGCCAGTAAGCACATCATCGCGCAGACCATTGTCGCCGAGGCGCGCGGCCAAGGTCTGGCGCTCGCGGTACCGACCGAGGTGGTGGAGACGCCGGGCGAGGGCATCGTCGGACGCGTCGACGGCCGCCTCGTCATGGTCGGCGGGGCGCATTTCATCGCCGGCAAGGTGGCAGACTCCGGCCTCGCCACGCTCGGCCGCGACCGGCCGCCCGGCGCGCTCGCGGTCGCCATCGCGGTCGACGGCAAGCTCGCCGGCCTGATGATCCTGTCCGACGAGCTGCGCACCGGCACGCAAGCCATGTTGCATGAACTGCGCGCGCTGGGCATCGAGCGCATCGTGCTGGCGACCGGCGACCGCCACGAGGTCGCGGAAGCGGTGGCCGCCGGTCTGTCGATCGATCTGGTGCGATCGGACCTCACCCCCGACCAGAAAATCCTGGTGGTGCTCTCGGAGCGCAAGAACGGCCCGGTGATGATGATCGGCGACGGCGTCAACGATGCGCCGGCGCTGGCGGCGGCCGATATCGGGCTCGCCATGGGCGCTAAGGGGGCGGCGGCCTCGGCCGAGGCGGCCGACGTGGTGCTGCTGGTCGATCAGCTCGACCGCGTGCTGCCTGCGATTCGCATCGCGCGCCGCTCGCGCTTCATCGCCCTGCAAAGCGTGATCGCCGGCATGGGGCTCTCCATCCTCGCCATGATCGCGGCGGCGTTCGGCTACCTGCCGCCGGTCGAGGGCGCGCTGCTGCAGGAGGTGATCGACGTGGCGGTCATCTTCAACGCTCTGCGGGCGCTGTGCGGGTGACATCGCCGGGTGAGCGGGCTTTAATCCGGCCGCGATGACCGAAGCCGGACCTGCCGATCGTCCCGTCCTCGATGCCGCGCTCGCCCGCATGGGACTGCTGGCGCCCGGCGAGCGCGCGCACTACACCGCGCTGACCGGCGGTGTCGCCTCCGATATCTGGAAGGTTGATACCGCGGCGAAGACCTTTGCGGTCAAACGGGCGCTTCCCAAGCTCAAGGTCGTCACCGACTGGTACGTATCGGTCACGCGCAATGCTTTCGAAGTGAAATGGATCGAGGTGGTACGGGGCATCATGCCGCAGGCCGTGCCGCAACTGCTGGGTCACGATCCCGCCGCCGGTCTGTTCGCCATGGCCTATCTCGATCCGGCCACTTACCGCAATTGGAAGTCCGATCTGCGCGATGGCCGAACCGATGACGCCTTTGCCGCCGCAGTCGGCCATTGTCTCGTGCGTATCCATGCGGCCACCGCGAAAAACCCGGCCATCGCCGCCGCATTCGCGACCGACGAAACCTTTCACGCCATCCGCCTTGCCGCCTATCTGGAGGCCACGGCACCAAAACATCCGCAAGCCGCCGACGCTTTGATGGCGCTGTCGCGCTTAACACTCGCCACCAAGCTGACGCTGGTGCATGGCGACGTCAGTCCGAAGAATATCCTGATCGGGCCGGACGGACCGGTTTTTCTCGACGCCGAATGCGCCTGGTATGGCGATCCCGCTTTCGATCTGGCGTTTTGCCTCAACCATATGCTGCTCAAGTGCCTGTGGACGCCGCGGGCGGCGGCGCGCTTCCTCAGGCTGTTCGATATCCTCGCCCAAAGCTATCGCGCCGGCGTCACTTGGGAGCCGCCGGAGGTGATGGAGTTGCGCACGGCGCACCTGCTCCCTGGTCTCTTCCTCGCCCGAGTGGACGGCAAGTCGCCGGCGGAATACGTCACAACGGAGAGCGACCAGGCGCGAATCCGCCGCGTAGCTTTGCATTTTCTCAAGCACCCGCCGGATAGGCTCTCCGACATCCGTTACGCTTGGGCGCGCGAGATCGGCATCAAGGAACCTGCGGCATGAGCGCGACGACGATTGCTTCGATTCATGGCCGGCGGGTTTGGGATTCGCGCGGCCGGCCCACGGTCGAAGCCGAGATCGTGCTCGAGGGTGGTGCGCGCGGCCGCGCCATCGCGCCGGCCGGCGCGTCCACCGGCACTGGCGAGGCAGTCGATTTGCGCGACGGCGGTGCGGCGTTCGGCGGCCTCGATGTACGGCGCGCGCAGGCGAATATGTCCGGCGAGATTGCCGCCGCCTTGCGCGGCGTCGACGCCGCCGACCAAGCGGCGGTTGATCGAATCCTGCTCGCGCTTGACGGCACACCTAACAAAAGCCGCCTCGGCGGCAATGCCATGATCGCCACCTCGATGGCGGTCGCGCATGCCGCGGCGAACGCGCAGGGCGTCCCGCTCTGGCATTACATGTCGAACGGCAAGCCCGGCCGCCTGCCGCTGCCGGAAATCCAGATTTTCGGCGGCGGCGCACACGCGGCCCGCCGTGTCGACGTGCAGGATTTCATGATCGTTTGTCCGCGCGCGAAGAGCTTCGCCGAGGCGCTCGACGTCACCGCGCAGGTTTATGCGGCTGCCGGAAAGCTGCTGGCCGATCGCAGCTTGCTGCAGGGCGTCGCCGACGAGGGCGGCTATTGGCCGGCCTTCACCTCCAATGAAGAAGCGCTCGACATGTTGCTGCGCGCGATCGAGCGCGCCGGCTTCTCGCCTGGCAGCGACGTCGCGATCTCGCTCGATATCGCCGCCTCGTCGTTCGGGAAAAGCGGCCGCTATCGCCTTGCTTTGGAAGGCCGCGAACTCGACAGCGACGGGTTGATCGAATTGCTCGGGGGTTGGATCGCACGCTACCCGATTGTCTCGGTCGAAGATCCGGTGGCGGAGGACGATGCGGAGGGTTTCCGCCGTTTCACGAAAAGCTACGGTGCGCGCGTGCAGGTGGTCGGCGACGATTTCCTGGTCACCGATGCCACGCGCGTCAGGCAGGCTGCGGAATCCAAGGCGGTTACGGCGGCGTTGATCAAGCCGAACCAGGCCGGCACGCTGACCGAAACGCATGCGGCATTGACGGCCGCCCGCACCGCGGGCCTGTCAACCATCGTCTCCGCGCGCTCGGGGGAAAGCGAGGACGTTACCATCGTCCATCTCGCGGTCGGCTGGGATGCCGGCCAGCTCAAGGTCGGTTCGTTTTCGCGCTCGGAGCGCGTGGCGAAATGGAATGAAGCCTTGCGCATCGAAGAAGCGCTCGGTCCGGCTGCGCGCTTTGCGGGCGGCAAAGCATTGGCACCGGCGGCCAGAAGCCCTTAAGGACCGTGGTTTGGCGTTTATCGGTTCGCGCTCTAGATCGACCGCATGAGCGGTCCGCAATCTCTCCCCGATACCGAAATCCCCTCGCTAACCGATTGGACCCTAATTTGTCGCCTTAGCGGTCAGAATTGGATCCAGGGCAACGTTGAGACCAATTTGGCCGCCGTAGATCGTCGCGTTGTTTTGTGCGAGTTGGCTGATGAACGCGACATAGCCGGTCATCCCTGGACCCAACTTGAGCCTCGTCCCCACCGTCTCCGTCCCCCAGTCTCGGCCCAAAATCACCGCCGGCATTGAATAGCTTGGCGCCACGGTCGATGTCAGCGTGGCTGTCACCGAGCGGTCGAGCGAGGCCCATTCGTGATTCCAAGCGACCTTCGCGAAAGGCTGCCAATTGCCTAAGTCTAAACTCGCCTGATAGCCGAGCTCGGATACCGCCGAGTTGCGGGTCTGATCGCCAAAGGACAAAGCCGTGAAACCGCCAACCGCAGCAAATGGGTCAGTTTCCGTGTAGCCGTCGACGCGGACCCGTTGCAGAACGATGCCAACCACGGGTCCGTGCGTAAGATAAAGCTGGGCTGCCGGTGCCTTCACCGGCAAGCCTGTCACACGAGCCGACCCGATGGCGGTATTGAAGTCGTAACCAAGCTCGGTGGCGAACGATATATCCGAGCCGCTGGTGCTGCCGGTGTTCGACTGCACGGTGATGCCGATTGGCACCTGCCGATTGACGTCATAATGCAGCGTGCCCCACGTTACGGCGGCGTTGATCCAATACGGTTCGGCACGATAGGCGGAATAGAGAGTAGCGGCGAATTCGTTCTCCTTGAAGTCGCCGCCAAGACTAAACGTCTGCCTGGTGGTCCCGAGCGAGAATGCGGCACCGACGAGCCAGTCGCGCGTCAATCGGTAATCGAACCCCGCGGTCACGTTGACCGGGGTGCCGGGATCGTCCGGAAATCCGTTAGAATTGTTGTTCAACTTCAGGGACGACACATCGCCTGTCAACCAGCCGTGGAAGTTGCCGGGCTGGCTTTGCGAAATGGGAACCTGATTCCAAATCGAATTGATGACACCGGCCCGTATTTTCACCGGGACTTCGGCCAAGAATGAAATCTCGCTCGGCGCCACCACCAAACTGTAGTCGTAGTCGGCCTGGATTTT
>DAIMKK010000092.1:0-8846 GCA_036721745.1 Pseudolabrys sp.
GACCAAGTCGTTCATGAAGATCAAGAACAGCAAATTGCGCCGGCGCATTGTCGATTTGGTCGAGCAGATCGCGGGCGAGGACAAATAGGCCCGATCCCATCGGCGGCGAACGGGCTGCCCACGGCTGCCCGCATCTTGACCTTGTCCACCGGCACTGCAAGAACCACCCCGGAAATGACGCCGCCGCGAAGGCGCGTCACGGGAGGAGTTCAGCGGTGTCTCACAACAACTTTCAATTTACCAGCGAGTCGGTTTCCGAAGGTCATCCGGACAAGGTCTGCGACCAGATTTCCGACGCGGTGCTCGACGCATTTCTGGAAAACGACATCACGCTCGGCATTGCCGACGACAGCCAAGTGAACACGCGGCTCGGCTGCGAGACGCTCGCCACCACCAACAAGATCATTATCGCCGGCGAGGGCCGCGGCCAGGCGCCGTTCTTCCACAAGCACGGTGACAAGGTCGTGGTCGATCGCGAGTTGATCAGCAAGATCGCGCGCGATGTGGTCAAGGACATCGGCTACGACCAGGACGGCTTCTCCTACTACGGCGCCGACGTCGAGGTGCTGCTGCACGGCCAGTCGCCCGACATCGCGATGGGCGTGAACGCCAAGAAGAAAAAGGGCGGCGAGCAGGAAGGCGCCGGCGACCAGGGCATGATGTTCGGCTTCGCCTGCACCGAGAGCGAAGTCTACGAGAAGAACTCGTTCATGCCGGCGCCGATTTATTTCGCGCACAAGATTCTGAAGGTTCTGTCCGACAAGCGCCGCGCCGGCCAGTTGTTCGATCTGCAGCCCGACGCCAAGAGCCAGGTCACGGTGCGCTACGTCGACGGCAAGCCGATCGGCTGCACCAAGGTGGTAGTGTCGACCCAGCACAATGAGAAGAGTCGCAACGGCAAGAAATACACCCCCGGCATGATCAAGGAACTGATCGGTAGCGCAGTCGAATCGGCACTGCCGAAAGGCTGGATGCCGGCGCGCCCGTCCGATTTCCTGGTCAACCCGACCGGCAATTTCGTGGTCGGCGGTCCGGACGGCGACTGCGGCCTGACCGGCCGCAAGATCATCGTCGACACCTACGGCGGCTACGCGCCGCACGGCGGCGGCGCCTTCTCCGGCAAGGACCCGACTAAGGTGGATCGTTCGGCCGCCTATGCCGCGCGCTATCTCGCCAAGAACGTGGTCGCCGCTGGCATCGCCGAACGCTGCACCATCCAGGTCGCCTACGCGATCGGCGTCGCCGACCCGATGTCGGTGCTGGTCGATACCCACGGCACCGGCAACGTGGCGGAAAAGAAGCTCGAAAAGATTCTGCCCGAGTTGTTCCGTCTCACCCCGACCAACATCCGCCGCACCCTAAAGCTCAATCGCCCGATCTACCGGCGCACCGCGGCCTACGGCCATTTCGGCCGCGCGCCCGAGAAGGACGGCGGATTCTCCTGGGAAAAGACCGACCTCGCCGCGGCGATTAAGAGCGCGGTGAAATAGGCTTCCTTCGAATAATCTCGCATTGTCGATGCGACGGCCGGCACTCGGGTCCGGCCTTCGGTCGGCCCGAGCACAAGCCTTGTGCCGGCCATTCGCGTCTCTGATAGTCGGCCTATGGAGCCGGATTCACCAACGTCGCAGCGCGCCTTCTTCGGCCGCAGCAAGGGTCATGCCCTGAAGCCGCGGCAGGCCGCGCTGTTCGACACGCTGCTGCCGCGCATCGCGCTCGATCTCGCCAAACCCGCGCCCGCCGACCTGCGCGCGCTGTTCGACAAGCCGCTCGACGACGTGCGCCTCGAAATCGGTTTTGGCGGCGCCGAACATCTGATCGCACAAGCGCAAGCGCATCCGCAGAGCGGCTTCATCGGCAGCGACGCTTTTGTCAATGCCACGGCCAAAGCGCTCGCCGCGATCGATGTCCATGCGCTCGTCAATATCCGCCTGCATGTCGGCGACGCCAGCGCCCTGCTCGACTGGCTGCCAACTGGCGCTCTCGCGCGCATCGACCTACTTTATCCCGATCCGTGGCCGAAACGGCGGCACTGGAAGCGGCGCTTCATCCAAGACGACAGCCTGAAGCGGCTGGCGCGCATTCTCGAAAATGGCGGTGAGCTGCGCTTCGCCACCGACATCGCCGACTACGCGGCTTACGCGCTGGCACGGGTGACGCGGTCGCCGGATTTCGTGTGGACGGCGGAGCGCGCCGACGATTGGTGCAAACCCTGGGCGGATTTTTCCGGAACGCGTTACGAAGCCAAGGCCAAGCGCGAAGGCCGCGCGCCGGCTTATTTTATTTTCCGGCGGGTCTAACTATTCCCCGTCCCCTCGCGCACTTGCCAGAAGCGCACCACGCGCAGGGCGGTGGCCGCCGTGAGCCGCTCGAAATTCTCGCGCGCGGCCTCGATTGTCTCTCTTGACGGTTTGGGGCCGGGCCGCGAGTTCATCACTTCCCGCACCGTCTTCCAGCCAAAACCGGCCGCGCGCGCCAGGATCAGCACCGGATCGGCACGCTCGCCGCTCATCAGCCGGTCCACCACCTCGACCGGCACCGCGCTCAGCGTCGCCAGCACCGCGATGGTCTCTTCGTATTGGCCGTTCCTGGCATAGTCGGCGACGTCGGCCTCGGTGAGCTTGCGCTCCTTGTGCAGCGCCTGCACCGCCGCCAGCGCCGCCGTGTAGTTGCGCGGCGCCGCCTTGGCGGCGACCTCGTAGGTCACTTTAGCCAGCACGCGCCGGATTTCGGCCTGGATACCGGGCTTGGCCTGCGCCAGCAGCCGCTTCTGCACCACTTCGCTCGCCTGCATCAGCAACTGACGGAACAGGCGCGGCGGAATATCGGTGCGCAAGCCTACTTTCTCGGCCAGCACGCCGTCGCGTTCTGCGCGCTTGACCAAACTGGTGAACGCGTTGTCCGACAAGCGCGCCTTATGATTGGTGGCGACGCTGCGCACCACCGCGCCGTCGCCGCGCCGCACCAGTACATCCGACAGCGTCTCGCTGATTCCCAAACGCGTGGAGAGCGCCAGCAGATGCGCCTGGCTCTTGGTCTCGGCAATATATTTGAGATCCGGGTCGTCAATACGAGCCTGCTTGAGCACTGGGCCGGCGACGGTGATATTGTCGTTCTTGGCAAGCGTGGTCACTACGCCGTGCGGCGCATTCGGCACCGGCGCGATCCGCCGCGCGAGTTCCGCCAGCGCCTTGACCTCGATCGCCTCGATCAGGCAGCCGATGACGTCGTCGAACAGCGCGACGTGTTCATCATTAAAATTCGGCGCGCCGTTCAAAAACAGGCCGGTGATGCGGCGCAGGGTTTCGGCCCGCTTTTCCGCCGAGCCGTGCTGCACGACCTCTTCCAACTCTGGCAGCAGCGAGGCGGGAACGCTCATGACAAATACCTGCCAAACGGCTTTAAGGACGTCGCGCGATCGGTGATTTACCCAAATTTAAGGGCAGACTCTGAAGGAAGGGTTAGCTGCAAAATAACGCCTCCACCCTTGCACGAAGCTTGAAAATCGCTATATTTCCGCTTGTTAAGACACCCTCATAACCAACCGGGTTTTGAGAGTGGGTCCCCTGGGGCCCGCTCTTTTTTGTTACCAAAATGGCCTTAAGCGAGGCACGACAGGCGGTTGCAACCGCCACCCAGAGCGAAACGGAACCACGGCTGATCGTCGAGCCGGGGCTGTCTGCCCGTGTCGCGGCCATCGCCGAACCGGTGATCGAACAGCTCGGCTACCGGCTGGTGCGGGTCAAGGTATCGGCCGCCGACGGCTGCACCGTCCAGATCATGGCGGAGCGTCCGGACGGAACCATGGTGGTCGAGGATTGCGAGACGGTGTCGCGCGCATTGTCGCCGGTGCTCGATATGGCTGACCCGATTGATAAGGCCTACCGGTTGGAAATCTCCTCGCCTGGTATCGACCGCCCGCTGGTGCGCAAATCCGATTTCGATCGCTACGCCGGCCATCTGGTCAAGATCGAGACGGAAATCCCGATCGACGGGCGCAAGCGATTTCGCGGTCTTCTGGTCGGTACCGAGGGCGAGGCCGCGCGGCTTCGCCAAGATGGCAAACACGACGACAAAAATGACGAGAAGAAAGACGACAAGGAAATCGCCGGCGCGGAAGTTCTGCTTCCGATCGGAGAGATAAGCGAAGCAAGGCTGGTGCTCACCGACGAACTGATGAGACAAGCCCTGCGGCGCGAGAAGTCCGCCAAGCGCGAAGCGCGCGCGGCGAAACGAGAACAACGAAGGCATAAGTTCGGCCAGGCCGGACCTGCCGCCAACCAAGGAGACTGAGCTATGGCAGTCAGCGCCAACCGGCTCGAACTATTGCAAATCGCCGACGCGGTGGCCCGCGAGAAGGCGATCGACCGTGGCATCGTCATCGCCGCCATGGAAGATGCCATCGCCAAGGCGGCGCGCTCGCGCTACGGCGCGGAAACCGACGTGCATGCCGAGATCGAGCCGAAGACCGGCGATCTGCGGCTCACCCGCCACATGCTGGTGGTCGAAGCCGTCGAGAACCCGTCCAACCAGATCACGCTCGAAGGCGCGCGCAAGCATCATCCGGCAGCCCAGGTAGGCGACACCATCGCCGATCCGCTGCCGCCGCTGGAATACGGCCGCATCGCCGCGCAATCGGCCAAGCAGGTCATCGTGCAAAAAGTAAGAGAGGCCGAGCGCGACCGGCAATATGCCGAGTACAAGGACCGCATCGGCGACATCGTCAACGGTATCGTCAAGCGCGTCGAATACGGCAACGTGGTGGTCGATCTCGGCCGCGGCGAGGCTATCGTGCGGCGCGACGAGATGCTGCCGCGCGAAGTGTTCCGCAACGGCGACCGCATCCGCGCCTATATCTACGACGTGCGGCGCGAACCGCGCGGCCCGCAGATTTTCCTCTCGCGCACGCATCCGCAGTTCACCGCGAAACTCTTCGCGCAAGAAGTGCCGGAAATCTATGACGGCATCGTCGAAGTGAAGGCGGTCGCCCGCGACCCCGGCTCGCGCGCCAAGATCGCGGTGATCTCGCGCGATTCGTCGGTCGATCCGGTCGGCGCCTGCGTCGGCATGCGCGGCTCGCGCGTGCAGGCGGTGGTGAACGAACTGCAGGGCGAGAAGATCGACATCATCCCGTGGTCGCCCGACATCGCCACCTTCGTGGTGAACGCGCTGGCGCCGGCGGAAGTCGCCAAGGTCGTGCTTGACGAAGACAAGGAGCGCATCGAGGTGGTGGTGCCCGATCAACAATTGTCATTGGCCATTGGCCGGCGCGGGCAGAACGTGCGTCTGGCGTCGCAGCTCACCGGCTGGGACATCGACATTTTAACGGAGCAAGAAGAGTCCGAACGCCGCCATGCCGAGTTCGAGAGCCGCACCAAGATTTTCGTCGAGGCGCTCAATCTCGACGAAGTTGTCGGGCAACTGCTCGCCTCGGAGGGCTTCGGCTCGATCGAGGAACTCGCGCTGGTGGATCAGAAGGAAATCGCCGGCATTGAAGGCTTCGACGAAGACACCGCGCGCGAGCTGCAAGAGCGCGCCAAGGAATATCTCGACAAGCTGGAAGGCGAACTCGACGCCAAACGCATCGAACTGGGCGTCGAGGACGCGGTCAAGGAAGTGCCCGGCGTCACCACCAAGATCCTGGTCGCCTTGGGCGAGAATGGCGTGAAGAACGTCGAGGACCTCGCCGGTTGCGCCACCGACGACCTCACCGGCTGGACCGAACGCAAGGACGGCGAGTCCAAGCACGAGCCCGGCTTCCTCGACGGCCTCGACGTGTCGCGCGAGGACGCCGAAGCCATAATCATGCAGGCGCGCCTCAAGGCCGGCTGGGTGACCGAGGCGGAGCTCGCCCCGCCGCCCGCGCCGGAAGCCGAAGCGGCACCGGCCGACGCGGCCGAGCCGCAAGCATAAGGAACGCGACAGCGAGCATGCTGACGATCGCGCAAGACAATGAGCTCGACTCCGGAGTGACCCGTGTCGCTCCGGAGATGCAGCGGCATTGTGCGCTCACCCGTACGCTCAAGCCGGTCGACGAGATGATCCGCTTCGTCATCGGGCCGGGCAGCCACACCGTGCCCGATATCAACCGCAAACTGCCCGGCCGCGGCCTCTGGATCACCGGCACGCGCGTCGCGATCGAGGAAGCGATCAAGGGCAACGTGTTTGCCCGCTCCTTCAAGCAGAACGTGCGGGTCGCCGCCGAACTGGCGGCAACCACCGAGCGGCTGTTGGAGCGCAGCGCGCTCGATGCGCTGGCGATCCTCGGCAAAGCCGGCCAGGTCGTCGCCGGTTTCGCCAAGGTGGAAGCGGCGATTGGCCGCGACGACCTTAAGGCGCTGATCCATGCCGCCGACGCCTCGGTCGGCGGAAAGCGCAAGCTGGACGCCGCCTTGCAGGGCAAAATGCCCGAAAAATCGCGCGAAATCGCGATCGTCGAGACATTAACCGGCACGCAATTGGATTTGGCATTGAACCGCCCAAATGTGGTACATGCAGCCCTGCTTGCCGGACCCGTGAGCGATACTTTTCTCGCTCGCGTCAGGCGCTTAGAGCGCTTTCGGACCCGACAATCGCCCGATTTGGTTAGCGCGCATGCGCCGACGCAAGGCGCACGAGGACAGAATACGTAATGAGCGAAACGAAGAACCCTGGCGAAAAGAAGCTGAGCGTCACCAGCAAGTTGACGCTCAAGCCGCGCACCGAGACGGGCGTGGTGCGCCAGAGCTTTAGTCACGGCCGCAGCAAGCAGGTCGTAGTCGAGAAGGTCAAACGCCGCAGCATTGGCGCAGCGCCCGAGGCCAAGGCCGAGCCGGCCCCGGTCGAGCCGGTCCGCAAGCCGGCCGCCGCGGGCAAAGCCGCGCCGGCGCCGGCATCCGCCGAGTCGCCCAAGGCGTCCGGCGTTGTGTTGCGCACACTGACCGAAGAGGAGCGCGTCGCGCGCGCCCATGCGCTGGCGGATTCGCGCGTGCGCGAAGCCGAAGAGCGCAAGATCGCCGAGGAAGAGGCGCGCCGCCGACAAAGCCGCGAAGTCGTCGACAAGACCGAGCGCGAAGCCGCCGACGCGCGCAAGCGCGAGGAGGAAGATCGCCGCAAGCACGACGAGGAAACCAAGCGCAAGGCCGGCGAAGTCGCCAAGAAGCGTCTCGGCGACGATGAGGTCAGGAAGCCTGGCCCGCCGGGCCGCATGACGCTCGAAGCCGAAGACGATGACGGGCCGCCTAAGTCGCGCCGTCCCGGCGGCGCCGCGCGTCCGGCCGCGGCACGTCCCGCCGCGCCGCGTGGCGCGCCCGCGAAAGAGCGTGGCCGCCTCACGCTTGTCACCGCGCTACGCGCCGACGAAGTACGCGAGCGTTCGGTCGCCTCATTTCGCCGCCGTACCCAGCGGCTCAAGGGCCATGCCTCCAACGAGCCGAAGGAAAAGCTCGTGCGCGAGGTCATCATTCCCGATGCGATCACTATTTCTGATCTGGCCAACCGCATGTCTGAACGCGCGGTCGACGTCATCCGCCTGCTGATGCAGCAGGGACAGATGTTGCAGATCAACGATGCGATCGACGCCGACACCGCGCAGCTGATCGCCGAAGAGATGGGCCACAGCGTTCGCCGCGTGTCGGAAGCCGATGTCGAGGAAGGCCTGTTCAGCGTCGCCGACGATCCGGGCGAGACCGTGCCGCGCGCGCCAGTCGTCACCGTCATGGGCCACGTCGATCACGGCAAGACCTCGCTGCTCGACTCCATCCGCTCGACCAATGTGACGGCCGGCGAAGCCGGCGGCATCACCCAGCACATCGGCGCCTATCAGGTCATCGCGCCGAGCGGCACCAAGATCACCTTCATCGACACGCCCGGCCACGCCGCCTTCACGGCGATGCGCGCCCGCGGCGCCAAGGTCACCGACATCGTCGTTCTGGTAGTCGCCGCCGACGACGGCGTGATGCCGCAGACGGTGGAAGCCATCCACCACGCCAAAGCGGCGAAGGTGCCAATCATCGTCGCCATCAACAAGATCGACAAACCCGACTCCAAGCCGGAGCGCGTGCGCACCGAACTGCTACAGCACGAAATCCAGGTCGAATCGTTGGGCGGCGAGGTGGTGGACGTGGAAGTTTCCGCCACCAAGAAGACCAATATCGACAAGCTTTTGGAGATGATCGGGCTGCAGGCCGAAATCCTCGACCTCAAGTCCAATCCGGGGCGTCCGGCCGAAGGCACCGTGATCGAAGCCAAGCTCGACCGCGGCCGTGGCCCGGTGGCGACCGTGCTGGTGCAGCGCGGAACGCTGAGGGTCGGCGACTTGGTGGTGGCTGGAGCCGAATGGGGCCGCGTGCGCGCGCTGGTGTCCGACACCGGCGATCCGATCGACAGCGCCGGGCCGTCAACGCCGGTCGAAGTACTCGGATTCTCTGGCACGCCCGATGCGGGCGACCGCCTGGCGGTGGTTGAGAACGAAGGCCGCGCCCGCGAAGTCGCCGATTACCGGGCCCGCCAGAAGCGCGAGAAGTCGTCTGCGCGCGCCACCGGCATGCGCGGCTCGCTCGAGCAGATGATGGCGCAGGCCAAGACGTCCGGCCGCAAAGAATTCCCGCTGGTGATCAAGGCCGACGTGCAGGGTTCGCTGGAGGCGGTCATCGGCTCGCTCGACAAGCTCGGCACCGACGTGACGCTGGCGGAAGCCTCCGGCGTTCCGATCATTGCCTTCAACGTGCGCGCCAATAAGGAAGCGCGCGAGGCGGCCGAACGCGCCGGCATCGAAATCCGCTACTACAACATCATCTACGACCTGGTCGACGACGTGAAGAAGGCGATGTCCGGCCTGCTGGCGCCGACGCTGCGCGAGACCATGC
>DAIMKK010000093.1:0-696 GCA_036721745.1 Pseudolabrys sp.
GCATTCTGGCGGCTGATCGGCGCGAACGTCGAGGCGATGGCGCCAGAACATCACGATCTGGTGCTTGCCGTCACCAGCCATCTGCCGCATCTGATCGCCTACACCATCGTCGGCACCGCCGATGAACTGGAAACCGTGACCCGCTCCGAAGTGCTGAAGTTTTCCGCCGGCGGCTTTCGCGACTTCACACGCATTGCCGCGTCGGATCCGACCATGTGGCGCGACGTGTTCCTCGCCAACAAGGATGCCGTCCTGGAGATGCTCGGCCGCTTCAATGAGGACGTCTCGGCGCTGACCAAGGCGATCCGCAAGGGCGACGGCGACGCACTGTTCGAACAATTCACCCGGACGCGCGCCATCCGCAAGGGCATCGTCGAAATCGGCCAGGATTCGCCGGCGCCCGATTTCGGCCGCCCGCATCCCGACCTCAAGCCTGAGCCGCTGCCGAAGCCCTACGCGGCGGAAGAATAGAGTCTTTCTTTGCGCATGATCTTATCCAAAAACCGGATCCCACATTTCGGGATCATGCGCTAGAACAACGCCGGCGTGGTACCGATCCGCAGCGGCCCCAGGAAAATCGTCCCGTCATCGAAGCGCAACGGCAGCGTGACCGCGCGCTTGCCTTCCAGCGTGGTCTGTTCACCGAGCAAATTGATGCCGAGCGAAAGATTGGAACTGGTGGCCTGCTGGCGCGCC
>DAIMKK010000093.1:706-8522 GCA_036721745.1 Pseudolabrys sp.
CTCGCGGTGCTGCATTCCGCGCCGTACGCGCTGGCGCAATTGGCCGTCCAGCCGGCCGTTGGCGTTGAGCGACAGGCTGCCGCTGCCGACCGCGATGGTCTCGCCCTGATGCACGCGCGCTTGCGTGATGTCGATGCGCCCGCCGGCCGCCTGCATCTCGCGGAAACGCACCGGCCACGGTTTGGGCGAGAAATCGCTGAACCCGCGCAGCACCGCGGTGATGTCGGCATCGATCGGATGCGACGCGGCCGGATGCAAGCTGGGCGCCGCCGCCCGCGTCAGCCGCGTCACGACCTCGATCACCGGATGGTTGGTCACCGAGCCTTCGATTATGCGGCCGTGGATTTCGATGCGCTTGGCGTTCAGCAGGTTTTCCCGCGTAGCGCCATTGATGCGCTCGACCGACGCCCCGTCGAACACCAGCGACACGCGTTCCGGCGCGGCCGGCGTGCCGCGCACGCTCGACTGTGCCAGTTTCCAGTTCGCGACAATGGTCGGCGGCTTTCCAGGGTCGGCAATGGTGAGCGGGCCGTGGAATTCGGTGATCAGCAAATTAGGCTGATAAATCTGGGCGGCGATCAACATGCCGCTGGCCTTGATCTCGACCGGGGGCTGGTTGCTACGGAACAGCGCGGAGGCGCCGTCGCAATTAACCTCGATGCGGAACGGATAGCCGCCGATCGTCTGCGCGCCGCATTTATAGATGCGACCGGCTTTGGCCTCGCGCGCGCGCCAACCGTCGATGGCGACTTCCGCCTTGCCGGCGGCGTAATACCAGAACCAGCTCCAACCGCCGATCAGCGCGGCGAATAGAACGAGCGTAACGATATAGCGCCAGTAGCGCCGGCGCGCGGTGCGGGTTCGTCTGGATCGCTTGGCCATCTATGGTTTAACACCTGCCGAATGCGGCGTTTCTGCGCCTTAATCGCCGCGCTTACGGCGCGGGGACGGGTTGCGCCGGAACAGCCGGCCTGTTACGCGAGCGCAAGTCGCCGGGCCCTGTCAACGGCATGGTCCAAATCCAGCACCGATGAGCAAAAAAAACCACCAAAGCGGCGAGGACCTGTGGGTTTTCGCCTATGGCTCGCTGATGTGGCGGCCGGGATTCGAATACCTCGAGCGGCGCAACGCCCGCCTGGTGGGCGCCCACCGGGCACTCTGCGTCTATTCCTTCGTCCATCGCGGCACCCCGGAGAGGCCCGGCCTGGTTCTCGGTCTCGACCGCGGCGGCAATTGCCGGGGCATCGCCTACCGCGTAGCAGCCGCAAAGCGCATCGCCACCATCGACTATTTGCGCGCGCGCGAGCAGGTCACCAAAGTCTATCGCGAGGTCTCGCGCGCGGTCTGGCTCGACGACGACCCGCAGCAGAGCGTGCGCGCGCTTTGTTACGTGGTGGACCGCGGCCACCGGCAGTATGCCGGCCGCCTCCCGCTCGCGCAACAATTGCATTATGTGCGGCAGGGCCACGGCCGCTCCGGCGCCTGCCGCGATTACGTGCTGGCGGCGGTCAAGGAACTGGAAGCGCACGGCTACCGCGACGACGGCTTGCGCCGGCTGGCCGAGCAGCTCAAGGGCATCCACGAGACGGCTACGGATTGAGCCAAGCGCGCGGCTGAAAAGCCGGAGCGTACGAGGCTCAGGGCGATGACTTAGTTTTGGTTTCGGCCAGCAAACGCGCCGTCGCCGTCTCCAGGTCGTCTTGCAGGCGCTTGAAGAAAACATCCTTGTCGAGCCCGGGCGGGATCGGATCGAGGACCTCCACAAGCACCGTCCCCGGCAGTCTTCGGATCGAGCGGCGCGGCCAGAAAAGGCCGGAATTGAGCGCGATCGGCAGGCAGGGCACGCCGGTCGCGTCGTAAAGAAGCGCCACGCCGAATTTGTAGCGCGGCTCGGCGCCGGCCGGTCGCCGCGTACCCTCCGGAAAGATGATGAGCTGGCGGCCCTTGGCGAGTTCGACGCGCGCGCGCGCGGTCATGGCCGGAATCGCTTGCGAGCCGGCGCTGCGGTCGACCGGCACCATGCGGCCCTTGATCATCAGCCAGCCGAAGATCGGGATCCACTGCAATTCGCGCTTGACGATGAACAGTGGATTGTCGAACAGCGACAGCAACGCAAAGGTTTCCCAGGCCGACTGATGCTTGGGGGCGACGATGAGCGGCCCCGGCGGGATTTTTTCACGGCCCCTGATCTCCCAATCGATACCGGCAACGACGCGCAGCAGCACCAGATTGGTCCGGCCCCACGCTTTCGCAATCCCCAAGATGGCGCGATAGGACATGAAGAAAGTCGGCAGCGCGACGACCAGCCACAGCGCCGTGTTCAGATAGAACAGCACGTTGAAGAGAATGGAGCGAACGAGCATCAGCACAAGCGGCGCTCCTTTAGGCGGCGTCGGTATCGAGCCGCATGCGCACTTGCGCGAACAGATACTTCAGATATTCCTCGAACAGCAAGCGAGCGGTGTTTAGATTCGACCACCAGGGTTCATCTTTTACCCTCGGTGAGATCACCGGGAAGGATATCAGCGTCACGTCGGGCAGCTGATGCGCGAGCTCGGCCATCGCGCGCGGCATGTGCCAATTCGACGTCACCACGATCAGCGAATTGAAATTGTGTTCGCGCGCCCAGTGCATGGTCTCGAGCGCGTTGCCGAAGGTGTTGAGCGCCGAGCGGTCGAGATCGATGCAGCACGTGAAGAACTTGGAATAGAGCGGGGTCAGCCGGGCGATTTCGCGCGCTCTGGTGTCGCGGTGCACGCCGCTGATCAACAGCCGCTTGCCGCGCTCGGCCGCCAGCAGCTCTATGGCGTCTGGAATGCGCGCGGCGGCCCCGGTCAGCACCACGATGCCGTCGGCCTTGCGGTCGAGGGTCACTTCCTCGGCCGGAATGGTCAACACGAACCAGCAGAACCCGCCGCCCAGCAGCACGGCGCCCGCGGCGCCAGCGGTCATGGTGAAAAAGCCGATCACGCGTGCGAAACTGGCGAGCATGTTATTCGATCGTATCGAGGGTCCGGTTCACGGTACGCCGCGAGGTCACGGCCGTCACCAGCGCGATCAGTATGACTTGGCCGAGCACGGCGATATAGCCGGCCGGGCCGATGGAAAACGATCCGAACAAGGCCGCGGTCTGCTCGGCTCCCGCGGAGCCTGCGAACCAGCCGCTGATGAAGCTCGCCAGCATGAACAGCACGATCGCGGCGCCGCCGCCGATGCCGCCGCCTTGCAGGCCGAGCAGCAGGAAGTGACGCTGGAAATGCCCGGCGATGAAGCCGTTCTTGGCGCCGACGAAATGCAGGACCTCGATCACCGGCTTGTTGGTCGCCATGGCGCCGCGCGTCGCGAAGGTGACCGAAAGCATGGTGGCGGCGATCACCAGCAGCAGAATCGCGATGCCGGCGACCACCGCGGTTCCCGCCATGGCGCGCATGCGGCCGATCCAGCCGCGATGATCGTCGAGCGTGGCGCCCGGCACCTGCTCGGCCAGCATTCGGCGCAATTGCGGAATGTCGGGCGCAGCGCCGCGTGCGATCTTGACCACGATCAGGCGCGGCACCGGCAATTCGTCGAGCGTGAGGCCATTGCCGAGCCACGGTTCGAGCAGCTTGGAGGATTCCTCCTTGGAAAAGACCCGCACCTCGCCGATGCCGGGGAAGACGCGTGCGGCCGCCGCCGCCTTGGCCACACCGGCGTCGAGATCGCGCCCCGGCCCCGGGATGAGTTGAATGGTCACCTCGCGCGACACGTCGGACTGCCATTCGCTCGCGGCGCCGGCGACCAGCATCACCGCGCCGGTGGTCAGCGAAGCCAGGAACGTCATGATGGCGACGACCGCGATCAGCGCGCGCCCGGAGATCGAGTTGCGCGGCACCAGCGGCGTGTCGAAACGCGGCAGCGCACCGCCCGATAGGCGCGGCGTCAGCGCCCTGTCGCCGCGATCGATCTCCGTCATGTTGGTCACTTTGACTTCAATCATAGATGTGCAACCGCCCATCGTGCAGCACCAGCCGGCGCGCATCGTACTGGTCCATCAGTGCGATGTCGTGGGTGGCGATCACCACCGAGGTTCCGGATTTATTGAGCTCGATGAACAGGCGCAACAATCGCTGCGCCAGGCTGGGATCGACGTTTCCGGTAGGTTCGTCGGCGAGCAGCAATTGCGGCCGCGCGATCACCGCGCGCGCGATCGCGGCGCGCTGCTTCTCGCCGCCCGAGAGTACCGGCGGCAGCGCCCACATCCGCTCGCCGAGGCCGACCCAGTTCAACAATTCGACCACCTCGTCGCGGTAGCTGTCCTCGCGCCGGCCCATCACCCGCAGCGGCAGCGCGACGTTCTCATACGTCGTCATGTGATCGAGCAGGCGAAAGTCCTGGAACACGATGCCGATTCGCCGGCGCAGCGTCGCCACAGCGTCTTTCGACAGGGTGGCGACGTCGTGGCCGAACTGGGTGATCAGGCCACGCGTCGGCTTGAGCGAAAGGAACAACAGGCGCAGCAGCGAGGTCTTGCCGGCGCCGGACGGCCCAGTGAGAAACTGGAAGGAATGCGGCTCGATGTGGAAGGTGAGGTCGCGCAAGACCTCCGGCCCCAGGCCGTAGCGCAAACCCACGTTCTCGAATCGGACCACGCGCCTCTCCGATAAATTCCCTTTAAAACCCGTGGAATGGCCGCGGCCGGCGTGCCGCGGAACCGTCCCCAAACACCGTCCGCGGCCCTCGTTTTCGGCCGAGAACAGCGTTTTTACAGGATTATCGCGCCACCGCCAGCGTTAGCGGGCCGCCAAAGCCATCCTTTCCCCTGGTCTGCGGGGCAGCATGGTTTCCAATCCATTAACGGTCGCCTGCTAGGTTTTGGGACCAAATCGGCCCCGATGACATGCTGATCGTCTGTCCAAATTGCGCCTCCTCCTACATGATCGACCAGGCCGCCGTCGGCCCGGCCGGGCGCACCGTCCGTTGCGCCCGCTGCAAGGCTTCTTGGTTAGCCGGCGGACCGGATGCTGCGCTCGATGTGACCGCCTCCGTGGAGCCCGTAAACGCCGAAGCCGAGGCACTTTCGGCGCCCGCCGCCCGCGCTCAAGCGCCGCGGCCGGATGCCGCCGCTGCGCTTCCTCCGCCGCCCGCTCAAGCCACCGACGACATTGGCGCCGCGGATGTCGAATCGACCACTGCAACCAAGACAGAGGCGCCGCCGGTCGAGCCGCCGCAACGAGAGTTCGCGCCCGTCGAAGCCCAGGCGCCGGAGACCGAGCCGGCCACGATCGCCGATGCGCCGCCGCTGGTACCGCCGATCGAGCCCCAGGCGGCCGACGCCGAGCGCGATTCCGAAGAAGCCGAAAGCGAGGCCGAGAGTTTTGACGCCCGCCGCAAATTGCTGCAGGCGCGCCGCAAGCAATCACGTCGGTCATCGCGCTGGACTGCCGTCATTCTCGTGCTGGTGGCCTGCAACGTCGCGCTGGTCGGCGCGCGCAGCGAGGTGGTGCGTTACCTGCCACAGACCGCTTCGTTGTTCGCGGCAATCGGACTGCCGGTCAACCTGCGCAACCTCAAATTCGAGAACGTCAAGATTTCGAAGGAAGCCCAGGACGGCGTCGACACCCTGGTCGTGCAAGGCGCCATTGCGAGCGAAGCCGGCAAGCCGGTCGCGGTGCCGCGCCTGCGCTTCGCGGCGCGCAATTCTACCGGGCAGGAAGTCTATACCTGGACCATGCCGCCGCCGCGCAGCATCCTGGGTCCAAGCGAGCGGCTGGAATTCCGCAGCCAGATCCCCGCGCCGTCGGCCGACGCCCGCGACGTGATGGTGCGCTTCGTCACTGCGAACGACACCGGAGCCAAGTAAAGCAATGGCAAAAATATTAGTCGCCGAGGACGACATTGCCATCCGCGATCTCGTGGTGCGGGCGCTCCATGAGGATGGTCACGAATTGACCGTGGCCAACGACGGCGGCGCAGCGCTCGATGCGCTCGTCCGCAAAAACGGCGAATTCGATTTGCTGCTGACCGATGTGAAGATGCCGGTCATGGACGGCATCGCGCTGGCGCTCGCGGCTGGGCGCGACCATCCCGACGTCGCGATCATGTTGATGACCGGCTTTGCCGATCAGCGCGAGCGCACGCGCGGGCTGGACGCGCTGGTGCACGACGTGATCGCCAAGCCGTTCTCGGTCGAGCAGATCAAGGGCGCCGTGCGCGAGGCGTTGGTGGTGCGGCACTAATCGCCGCGCGCCGCCTAACCGCAATACCGAAAAATCAGAAATCCTTCAGCAGCCGCTCGATGTAATCAAGCTCGAGCTGCGGGCGGCCGCTCTCGCCGAAACGCTTGCGCAGTTCTTCCAGGATGCGGCGGGCGCGCTGGGCGTCGATCTCGCCCGGCACCTTCACGGTGACGTCGTCGCCATATTCGCGGCCGCGCATCGGCCGTCCGAGCGGATCGGTATCCTGTTGGGCGCGCGCACGGCCATTGCGGCCGGGTTGCCCGGGACCCTGCCCCATGCCCATACCGTTCTGCTGCATCTGCTGCGCCAGCCCCTGTGCACCCTTTTTCATAGCATCGAGCGCGCGGCCTTGGCTGTCGACCGCATTGTCGGCGTCGCCCTGGCCAAGCTCGCCTTCGGCCTCGCCCATGGCTTCGCCGGCACTGCCGAGCTGATTCGTCTCGCCTTCGCCCTGGCCCTTCTGGCCCGGATTGCCGAGACCGCGCTGGCGCAATTGCTCCAGCAGCTTGTTGAGCCGATCGCGCAAGCCCTTCTGGTCCTGCTGCAGATCGCCCAGTTGCTGCTTACCCTGGCCTTGTTGCTGGCGCTGGCGGTCGCGCCGCATATCCTGGCCCTGCTTGAACGTCTTGTCGCGCAGTTGCTGCTGTTTGCGGATCATGTCGCCCAGTTCGTCGAGCGCCGACATCATGTCGTCGTCGCCCTCCTCGCCTTGCGCACCCGGGCGCGCGGTCTGCAGGTTTTCGAGCATCGATTGCAGCTGCTCGAGCAATTGGCGCGCGGCATCCTTGTTGCCGGAGCGCGCCAGGTTTTCCAGCCGGTCGAGCATGCTCTGGAGATCGCGCTGCGTGAGCATGCGGGTATTGCGGTCGAGCGGACGCGCGAGCTGCTGCGGATTTTTCCGCATCTCCTCGGCCAGCGCCTGCAGGTACTTGTCCATCGCGGCGCGCAGCTGATCCATCAGCTTCTTCAGCTCTTGATCGTCGGCGCCGCGTTCGAGCGCCTGGCGCAAGGCGTCCTGCGCCTGGCGCAGCGCCATTTCGGCTTGGCTGACGTTGCCGTCCTCGATTTGCGTCGCCATGTCCCACATGCGCGCCACCACCTCGCGCAACTGGTCGTCGCCGTTGGCGTGGGCGAGGCCGAAATAGATCGCGCGCAAGCCGAGATAGACCGAGGTCTCGGGCGTAAAGCGTTCCGGCGCGATGGTGAGCGCATCGAGCGCGGTGAGCACCAGCGGCTTGGCATTGGCATCGAGCGCCAGGATGCGGCGCTGCTCGATCAAGGCGCGTGCGATCGGCTTGACGAAGATGCGTTCCGGAAGCTGGAACTCGACCGCCTCACTGCGGCCCTCGTTACCGGCCTCGTCGTGCGCGATGAGCGTCACCGCGACTTTCGCGCCAGCCCAAGGATGGCTGGTGAGGTCGCGCGTGGTCTGAGCCGCGCCCAAGCGGGCGCGCGCCTGCGGCAGCGTGAGCGGAAATTCAGGCGCCGTGAACAACGGATGCGCGTTCGCGCCGGCCGGGAGGTCGTCGTCCTTGAGAGCGAATTCGGCATGCGCTTCGACCACGCCGTAGTCGTCGTCCATCTTGTAGTCGAGCCGCAAC